>NZ_JBSSDD010000014.1:0-53852 GCF_054060415.1 Thermostichus sp. OS-CIW-32
GTGGAGGTAGCGCCTGCGGTGCGTGGCTGATGGCCTGACCTGACGCTTCAACAGCATTGGTGGATCCCCCAGCTTGGTCTGGGGGATTTTTTTGTTCTCTTTGCTGGGGTGATCTTTCCCAGAGCTTTTCTAGAGTTAAATTGGGGCCATTGCCTCTGTGACTTAGGGATATGGCAATCATTTCTTCTCGGGATACAGGCCAGAACGCTGAGGGCCCCAAGCGGCGGCAGCAAAAGTCTTCAGCCTGGAGAAAAGAAGGCAGAGAGTTGAGCTTTGCTGGGGAAAGGGGAGCGGATCCCTCTGCCCTGTTGCAGCCGCAAGCCCACCCTGGCGAAGCCCAGGAAGAATCCCTGCGCCCGCGCACCCTAGCGGAATATATTGGCCAGACGGAACTTAAAGAAGTGCTCTCCATTGCCATTGCGGCGGCCCGCGCTCGCCAAGAGCCTCTGGATCACCTGCTGTTCTACGGCCCGCCTGGTCTAGGCAAAACCACGGTGGCAGCAGTGCTGGCGGCAGAAATGGGATCCCAGTTCTACATGACCACCGCGCCGGCTTTGGAGAGCCCCCGCGACATTGCCGGGTATTTGGTGCGCTTGAAGCGGGGGGATGTGTTGTTTATTGACGAGATCCACCGCCTGCCCAAGGTTACAGAAGAATTGCTCTATCCGGCGATGGAGGATTTTCGTCTTGATATCACCATTGGCAAAGGTCGCTCTGCTCGCATCACCTCTCTGCCCTTGGAACGCTTTACCCTCATCGGGGCCACAACCCGCATTGGCGCCCTCACTTCTCCGCTGCGGGATCGCTTTGGCCACGTGCAACGGCTGCGCTTTTACGAGCCTCACGAGCTGGTGCAGATCGTGCTGCGCACGGCTCGCCTCTTAAATGTCTCCACCGATCCAGAAGGGGCTGCAGAGATCGCCCGCCGTTCTCGGGGCACGCCCCGCATTGCCAACCGCCTGTTCAAGCGGGTGCGAGATTACGCCCAGGTGCGAGGGGATGGCCACATTAGCCAAGAAGTGGCAGCAGCCGCTCTGGAGCTGTTCCAGGTGGATCCCATGGGTTTGGATTGGATCGATCGCAAGCTGCTGACGGTGCTGGTGGAGCAGTTCGGTGGAGGGCCAGTGGGCTTGGAGACGATGGCCGCGGTGACGGGTGAGGATCCCCAAACCATTGAAGAAGTGTATGAGCCTTATCTGCTGCAGATCGGCTACCTGCAGCGCACGCCCCGGGGTCGAGTGGTTACCCCTGCTGCGCTACGGCATCTGGGCTATGAAGCCCAGTCTCCTCTGCCTTTGTGGAGCTAATTTGTCTTTTCCCTCTCCCACAAAAGGAGAGAAGGGGTTGAGAGCTCCATATCTAGCTGCGGTCATTGCCCACAGGGCTGAAGCTGGGCACCACCAGCTCGCGGTTTTGCTTGGTAAGGCGACCGTACAGCTCCTGCGTGTTGGGGAAGTTGGCCGCCGGCAAGGTGGGGAAGCGGCGATAGGGCACCGTGTCCTCGCCGAAGAGATCCCGATACTCCTGGGTGTTCAGCAGGGCGCGCACAAAGGCTTTCACCCCCTGGGTGGCCAAGATCTGGTTGTACTTGCGGATCTCCTGCTGGTTGAGAGGCGCACGGCCCAGGAAGTGCTTGGTGCCCAGCTCGATCACCTTGGTGTTGGGATAGGGGGCATAGAACTCGGAGCGGTACAGCTCGGAACACCCCAGGGCCTCGATGAACTCCTTGACGGTGATCTCGCCGTTGCGCAGCTTGGACTCGGCAGAGCTGAGCTCGGCGCTGATGTTGTAGATGTCCATATCCCGCTCGAAGACCTGCCGGTAGGCGGCGCGGATGAGGTTGTTGACTTCCGCTTTGTTGGCCAGGCTGGTGAGCTTGAAGACAGGGATCTCTTGGCGTACCTTGGGCACCCCCTGCTGGGCCCGCCGCTGGATTTCCAGCTCGCCGGAAGGCATATCCCGAGGCTGACCCAACTTGACAAAGAGAGGGATGTCGTCGTCGGTGCGAATGGGCTTGGTCACTGCCATGTCGGTGGAGCCGGGGCGCATCCGCCGCAGCGCCAGGCCGCCGGGGGTGAGGTAGCGCTCGTAGGGCACGATATCTTCCCCGAAGACCTGCTGGTACTCCTCGCTGTCGAGGATGGCGTCCACGACGGCGTAGAACCCTTGCTTGGAGGCGATGTCAAATAGGCGGTTCATCTCCTGGCGCCCGTAGGTGGGTCGGCCCAGCAGCTTGCGGTGGATAAACTCGATGGCTTTGCAGACATACAAGCTGGACCAGTACTTGTTGCGGAAGAGATCCGACTTGGCCAGTTGGCGCACAAACTCTTTGACGGGAATTTCCCCCGACTCCAGCTTGATCTCCCAACGGGTTAGCCGTTGGCCTTCGTAGGGCATGTAACCGTACACCTGCTGGTAGCAGGCGCGGATCACCGCTTGCGTCGAGACTTCGCTGCCAACAATCCCCGCCCGCACCCCTAGCCGCCGGCTGCGATCGCCGGGAGTTTGGGTGAGCTTGAAGACTTTGGGGCCAAGGCTACCGGGATCCCCCACTGCCTTGGGATTGGTGCGGGCGTTGGTGAGGGCAAAGCCGCGCCGGATGAGGATGCGCTTGACATCCTTGTTGAAGGGGGCGGGGCGGGCGCTGAGGGAACGGGTTTCCTTGGGGAAGATGGCCCCAAATTGGATCTCCAGCGGGTCGTTGCCGGAGCCATAGGCATGCTGATCCGGCAGAGGCCGGTTGTAGCGGGCAAAGAGGGTAATGAACTGGGGCACCTTGCGGCGGGGGGCAGCGTAGGTGTAGAGGTCGAACTTGGCTCCCCAGTTGGCGCTGGTTTGGGCTTCTATCCCCAGCTTGCGCAGGTAGGGCACCGTCTCCTCGCCGAAGTAGTCCCCGTACTCGCGGCTGTCCACCAGGGCGTCCACCAGGCCGGCCAGGCCCTTGCTGGAGACGATGGAGAAGTAGGTCTGCACTTCCTCGCGGGTTTCAGGGGCCCGGCCCAGGAAGTGGCGGAAGGCCAGCTCGACAACGCGGCTGTTAATGTAAGGCTCGTAAAACTGCTTGCGGTAGAGCTCCGATTTGCCCAGGCGGCGAATGAACTCCTTCATGGAGATCTCGCCGTTTTTCACCTTCGACTCCAGGTTGGAAAGCTTGAGGCCGTAGGCGCGGCGGATGTCCCGCTCAAACACCTGCCGGTAGGCGGCCTTGATGACTTCTTCCTTCTCGGCGTTGGACAGCCCCGGCTTCATGGCAAAAACGGGAACTTTCTCGGCAGCCAAGTTGTAAACCTGGGGTAGCTGCAGCCCCTGCAGGGGCAGGCCGTCGGCGGTGCTGGCGTTGCGCTGCCGCAGCTTGTCGGAAGGGGCGGGAGCGATGAACTCGCTCAGCAAAACATCGAAGTATTGGTTGATAATGGCAACCGCTTCGGCATCTTTGCGGAAGTAGCCAGCCGCTGCCCGCTTCATCTCTTGAATGGCGACAATGGTGGCCTCGGCGGAGCAGGCATTTTCGATGATCTCCCGCAGGCCGCGCGTGTTGACGGCGATGATACTGGGATCCCCGGCCACCAGGGCGTAGGTAACGTAGCGCAAAAACCAGCTCAGATCCCGCAGCGATTTGCGCATGTTGGCAGCTCCGTAGCGGGAGATGTTGATGGGGCGGAAATTGGGGGGAATCTCCACGCCGCTGGCGCTGAAGATGTTGCGGATGGCCTCGATGAATCCGCCGGTGGATTCCACGTAGAAGGCAGTACCCAGCTTGAAGGCTTCTTTCTCGTCTTGGGTCGCTTCTGGCCGCTCCAGATAGGCCATGGGCGAGCCCCCTGTGAAGATGCGGTTGGCTGCCCGGCTGACGATGATTTCCGAATTGGCCGCAATGACCTCGGCAATCTCTAGCCGTTTCAGGCCGCTGGAGAAAAAGTCCTCGAGGCGATCCAGCTCGGTGCGTCCCAGATAGCGATCCTGCTGTTCCGCCTGGGAGATGGTCGATACAGGCACGGTTTGGTAGAGACGGGGGTTGGAAACGACTGCGCCAGCGGATACGTTGATACCCATCGATCTTTTAAACTCCGTTTTGATCGAAAAAACTGCCGACAAAGGCCGAGGACAGTGCCATCGAAGGGGGTGAAGAGGCTGACCCACGACTGGAGGAGCATCCCTCTCTGAGCTGAGAAGGATCGATGCCCGATCCCTGAGGGGGAAGCCAAGCCTAGAATACTAGGGGCACGGGCCCAGAGTGGGGAGGTTGTTGCAGTTTGTAACACTGTTTCTCATCCACAAAGACATGGCTCTCAACCCAGCTCTACCCTCCCATCTGTTGTCTTCCGCTTTTCTCCTTGAGGATTGGGAGCAGGGACATTACGAACGCGTTACCCAGGTTTTACAGCAACAGCTCGAGCAGGGATCCCCCTCTCCAGAGCTGTATTGGGAGCTGGGAGCCGCCTATCTCCTGCTGGGTCGGGAACTGGAGGCGCAGCTGGTGTGGCAAGAGGGCTTGGCGATGCTGCAAGCGGGGGGGGTGGCCGAATCCGAGGCCGTCTACCACCTGCTGAGGAGCTTGCAGGCTTTGGCGGAAAGCCTGTGGGAGAAGGGCCATTGGCCGCAGGCAGCAGCTCTGTATCGGCAGCTTCTGGAGTTGGGGGATGGACAGCTGGAGCTGTCTTCTGGCCAGGCTTTGGCTGCTCACCGCATTGGCCTGACCCAAGAGCGGAGCCGGCTGTGGGCTGCGGCAGCGGAGTGGTTTGAGCGGGCTTGCCAGCAGGATCCGACGGCGGCAGAGAGTTTTTGGCGCTGGGGCTTGGCCCTGATGAAGCTGGGCCGTTTGCGAGAGGCGATTTCCCCTCTGCAGGAGGCTGCGCGGCTGCGCCCTGAGTGGGGGGATCCCTGGGTACAGATGGGCCTGGCGTGGCTGGATCTGCAGGATCCAGTTCAGGCTGTGGGGTGTTTCCAGGCGGCTGAGGCGCGGGGCACCGGGACAGCGCAGCTCTACAGCTACTGGGCGGAAGCGGAAGTGCGGTTGGCTCACCCTGAGGCGGCTTGGGAGAAGGTTTGCCGAGCGGTGGCAGCGGAACGGAATTGGGTGCAGGCGTGGTGCGAGGGCAGTGGCGGAGAAAGCCCTCTGCGATCTGGACTGGAGCAGGCATGCAGAGGGGAGGGCCCCGATTGCCTGCTGTACTCGGCTTGGCGGCAGCGTTGGGCTCCAGAAGGCGTTGCCCCTCCAGCAGACTCCTTTTCCCAGAGTACTTCCCCTACAACTGACTTCTGGCCAGTGCCAACCCAAGGCTACCTCACCACCCGACAGTGGCATCAGGCCACGGGCGAAGGGGACTACCAACTGCTGGATCCAGGGGGGGTTCTCTGTCTAAAAGCGCCCCCTGCCGCTGATCCCGACATTTTGCAAAAGTTGCGTCCGCAGCGCATCCCCTTGGCAGAGACCTTTGTCGCCCAGATCCCCCGAGGATCCGTCCACGTGGGCCACTATCCCCGCCACCTCTACGCCAGCTTTGCCAGCGGGGTGCTCACCCGCCGGGGAGAATTGCTCGCCGATCTATCCCTGAGCTTGCCGCCGCCGGAGTTCCTCGACTGGGACTACAGGCCAGATCACCTGCGACACCACCCCCTGCTGGGCTTGCCCCATCTCCCCCCACCGATCCCACTGGATGGCCCCGTTGCCCTTTTGCCCTTGGGGGCAGTTAATTACTTTCACTGGATGGTGGATATTCTGCCGGCCCTCGATATCCTGCAGCGGTCGGGCGCCCTGGAAAAGGACATCCCCATCTTGATCCACGGGTATCAAAGAAAGCCCTTTCAGGTGCAGAGCTTGGCTGCTTTGGGGATCCCAGCCGAGCGCATCCTCAGCTTTGAGCAGTTGGGGGGATCCCATCTGCAAGCCCAAAACCTGATCGTGCCCTCAGCAGGCGCTCCGGTGGGGTGCTTGACGCCTAGGGGATTGGAGGTGCTGCGGCAACTGGCCCAGCCGAGTTTATCCATCGACCCCCTGCAGCCGCGGCGAATTTACATCAGCCGTCGGTCTGCCCGCTGGCGGCGGGTGATCAACGAAGCGGAGGTGCTAGCCTGTTTGCACCCTTGGGGATTTGCACCGGTGCAAATGGAAACCCTTTCTCTTCAAGAGCAAATAGCCCTAATGCAAGGGGCAGAGGCGGTGATCGGGATCCACGGGGCGGGCCTAACCAACCTCGCCTTTTGTCCACCCGGCACCACCGTCATCGAGATCTTGCCCAGCAATGCAGTGCTCCCCTATTTTTGGATCATTGCCCAGGTGGCAGGGTTAAGGTACTTCCCTTTGGTAGCACCTGTTTGTGATCCGGCTTTGGTGGCTCTTCTTTCCAGCCCCGATTTGGATCGAGAAGATGCCTGGGTTCGGATCCCGGACTTGCTGAATGTGCTGGAACAGACAGGGATCAAGGGATGATGGGATCGGAGGGACTCGAACCCTCACGTTCTTGAGGAACAACGGATTTTAAGTCCGTAGCGTCTACCATTCCGCCACGATCCCAATCTGTCGGCAATAGCCGTACTACTCTACCAAACTGCTTGCCTTGGGGGGGCAAGTCTTTAAGTTGGTTCACCCAGCCCTGCAGTGGAGGGTATGAAGTAGGGGATTGCTGCCCCTGCTGATGGGATCCCTGCTGTGCCCGCTGGCTTGAAGCTCCTACAACTTCTCCTTCAAAAAAGCGTTGGCCACCCAGATCCCCACCACCGCCAAGGCGGCCATCCCATAAAAGGTATAGCTATAGCTGCCCAGCCTATCGCGAATTTGCCCCGCGATCATCGTTCCCACCAAGGCCCCAACTCCATAGGCGGTAAACACAATGCCGTAGTTCTGGGCGTAGCGTTCGGGATCAAACAAGCGCAGGGTCAGGGCGGGAGCCATGGCCAGCCACCCCCCCAGGCAAAACCAAAGCAAGGAAAAAGTTACCCAGTAGGCCAGAAGGGATCCCTGAGGAGGCAGGAGCATTAGCCCACAGGCCAGCAGGATCAGCCCATAGGAGCCCGTAGTGACCTGATGGGGATGTAATCGATCGGCCAACCAGCCAAACAGAGGACGGCTGAGCCCGTTGAAAATGGCGAAGAGAGCCACGCTGTTGGCAGCCGCAGGGGGATCCAGGCCGATCAGCTCTTCCCCCACAGGACCAGAAATCCCAATGGCGCTTAAACCAACCAGGGTGCCGATGGCATAGCAGATCCACAGGCCATAGAAGGAGGGGTTCCTCAGCAGAGGGAGAGAGCGCCGAGAAGTCAACGGAGAGCGATCTGGGCCATTCGTGGATTTTCTTGGAAAAGGTGAGGAAGGGATCCAATCGGGGGGAGGAAATCTCAGTTGGGTTGCGATCCCCAGGATCACTGCCGCGAAGAGGATCCCCAAAATCAGCAGCGTAGGCCGAGCCCCCAGCGCCTCGATCAAGCGGTTGGCTAGAGGAGCGGTAAGCAGGGGGGATAGGCCAAAGCCGATAATGGTGGACCCCACCGCCAATCCCTTGCAATCGGGAAACCAACGGGCTGCCACGGCCATCGGCACCCCATAGGCTATTCCCACACCGCTGCCGGCAATGACTCCATAGCAGAGGGCAATCCACCCAATAGAAGGGGCAAAGCTAGCCAGCCCATAGCCCAAACCCACCAAGCTGCCCCCCAGAGCCAGTACTCGGCGGGATCCCCAGCGGGGGATGACAAACCCTGTGATGGGCATGAGGGTAGCGTAAAACACGAGGGCAACGGTGTAGGGCAGCAGGCTCTCACTGGCCCCGATCCCCAGCTCTGTTTCCAGAGGCTTGCGGAAAATGCTCCAGGAATAGACGGTTCCCAAGCAAAGAAGAACCAGGAGCCCCAGGAGGATAAAAAGCCATCTCCCTCCATAGGCTGGTTGTCTATACAAAGTAATGGGGGATCCAACCCTTTTCATGGGTATTTGGAGCTTGTTAGAGCTGAGTTCAACCCATTCTCTCAGCCCTTTCGAGGATGAGCCGATAGGAATAGAATTGCTTGAATTGTTCAGCCAACCGTTGGCTAGAGGCGTTTGGCCTCTACCGTCTTGGGCAGAGACAAAGGCTCCGGCAGCTCCGGGATGGACAATTCCCAACCGTTGCTCAAGGTGAAAATGGTTTCCCCGGCCTCTGAACGGGTGGCCACAACCGACTCTTCCAGATCTTTTTTGGGAACGTAGACCATCAAATGCCCGTAGGCACTTTCGTGCAGGATGACTTTCATAGCCCTTTCTCCACAAGTTCCAGCTCTTGGGCGCGGCACCCCACCACCAAGCCTTTGGCCAAGCAGTGGACGGCATAGACGTAAAACCGCTGTAGAAAGGTGCCAATGGAAATCACGTAACCTTCGTCGCCCGGAACGGCCAAGATTTTCCCCACCGGCTGGCCGAAGAAGGTGCCATCGTTGCGGATGACCTTACGGATGCGGACTTTGTCGCCTAGCTCAAATTGGGGAGGGCGATCCAGCTCCAGTTCGTCGCTCATGGGGTACCTCCTGTGATTTCTGCCAGCACCTGACAAAGCTCTTGGCGGGTTAGGCTGCGGCCTACTTGGCGCGCCCGTCGAGACACGGCTGCCAAAATGGCCTGAGATTTGGAAGTTTCCCTTCCGGACAAGCGGTTAGACAACATCGGGATGGCTCTCCTCTGGGATGGGTTCTGGAGTGTGTTGCGCCCATTGCGTCAGCGTTGCGCGGCAATAACGGGCCAGTTCCGCCGGCGGGATCGGATGTTTGCAGTGGGTGACGTGCTGCCGCACCTGTTCCAGGAGCTTTTCCAGTTGGCCAGGTGGGATCTGCTCGACAGGGATCCCCTGTTCCTTGAGGATTTGCAGCAGCAAATGCCGGCCGGAGTGTTTGCCCAACACCAGCCGCCGCTGGCCGCCCACGGCTTCTGGTGGGAAAGGCTCATAGGTCTGGGGATCCCGCAGCACTCCCGCCGCATGAATGCCCGACTCGTGGGCAAAGGCGTTGTCACCGACGATGGCCTTCCAGGGGGGGAGGGGAGCACCGCTGGCCCGTGCCACCTGTTGAGACAGCTCCCGCAGACGGCAGGTATCCACCCCAACATCGATCCCCAAGGTGTAGCGCAAAGCCATCACCACCTCTTCCAGGGGGGCATTGCCGGCCCGTTCCCCCAGGCCGTTGACGGTGGTGTTCACCGACTGAGCGCCGGCGCGGATCCCGGCCAAGGCATTGGCAGTGGCCATGCCCAGGTCGTCGTGGGTATGCATCTCCACAGGGATATCGATGGCCCGCACCAGACGGCGAATCTGCTTGTAGGTGCTAAAAGGATCCAAAACGCCCACCGTATCGCAGTAGCGGAAGCGCCGACAGCCCCAGCTCTGGGCCATTTGGGCCAGCTCGATCACCTGCTCCAGGGAGGTGCGGCTGGCATCTTCTGCCCCCACCGAGACCCACAGCCCTTGCTCCAAGGCCATCTCCACGCATTGGCGCAACTGTCGCAGCAGCCGAGGGCGATCCCCTTGGAACTTGGCAGCGATTTGCCGATCCGAGACCGGCACGGAGATGTGGATCCGCTTGAGGCCGCAACGAATAGAGGCGAGGATATCGCTGGGCACAGCCCGGTTCCAGCCCAGCAGCTGAGCCCGCAGCCCCAGGCTGAGCATGGCGCGAATGGCTTCCGTTTCCACGGCGCCCATGGCCGGGATCCCCACCTCAATTTCGGGTACGCCAATGGCATCCAAGAGGGCGGCAATGGAGATCTTCTCGGGGATTTGGAAGGCTACCCCTGCTGCTTGCTCCCCATCGCGCAGGGTGGTGTCGTTGATGGTAACAGAGGAATTCATGGGATCCATCCTCCAAGACCTACGGCCCGCCTAGGCAATCGGTAACCGTCGATGGTGCTCCGCACCGCTAGCGGGACCCCGGTTGCGTCAGGGCAATCATGTCCAGGGTAGAAAGCTCAACCAAGTTGCCGCAGAATTCATCAGATTCCTGTAAGGCTTGGCTGTTCCTCTTAGCGGGGTGGAGTCTTTGGAGCAGGGGATCCTTGACAAAGTCCGACAAAGTCCGGCCTTTGGGATCCCGCTGCTCTGGCCATCAACGAATTAAGTCGAAGGAGATGTCGGTTTTGCCGGGGATGATGCTGCGCCGATCGGCCTCATCCAGAATGGTGTTGACCAGCCAGTTAAGGAGGTTGAGCGCCCCCACATAGCCATAGGTGGGATAGCGATGCAGATGGTGGCGGTCGAAGATGGGGTAGCCGATGCGCACCAAAGGCGTGCCCGTATCCCGCCATAGGTATTTGCCGTAGGAATTGCCGATCAGCAGATCCACCGGCTCGGTGAACATCAGAGAGCGCAGATGCCAGAGATCCTTGCCCCCCCAGACGGTTGCCCCCTGCCCATAGGGGCTAGAGGCCAGCAGTGCCCGCGCCTCGGCTTCGAACTCCTCGTTGCTGTTGGTCACCACCACATGCACCGGCTCGGCCCCCAGCTCCAGCAATACGCTCAGCAAGCCCATCACCAGATCCGGATCCCCATACAGGGCTACCCGCTTGCCGTGGATCCACGCTTGGGAGTCGGTGAAAGCATCCACCGCCCGGCCCCGCTCGATCTCCAGCTCGGGGGGAATGGGCTTGCCGGTTAGCTGAGATAGCTGCATCAAAAACTCATCCGTGCCCCGAATACCCACTGGCCGCGCCGTCAGGGTGGGCCGACCCGAGGCCTCTGCTAGAAACTCCAGGGTCTTGGGCGTGGTGTAGCGCTGGAAGGAAAAAGTAGCCTCGGCGTTGAGGCATTGGGCAGCCGCCTCCAAAGGGGTTCCTCCGGGATACATGTGGAAAGTGCCGTCGTTGGGCGAATCCAAATAGTCGGAGTTGTCCGCCAGCAGGGTCAGCGGGATCCCAAATAAGCCGAAGATGCGCTTGATCTCCCGCAAGTTGCCCACGTAGGTATCGAAGCCAGGGATGACGTTGATGTAGCCATTGCTACCCGTGCGGCCCACCGGCTCGGTGAGGGTGCTGAGAATGGCCTTGAGCATGTTGTCATAGCCGGTGATGTGGGATCCCACAAAGCTTGGCGTGTGGGCATAGGGCACCGGGAAGTTGTGGGGAATAACTCCCTCATTTCTGGCCGTGGTGATGAAGGCTCCCAGGTCATCCCCGATCACCTCCGCCATGCAGGTGGTGCACACGGCGATCATCTTGGGCTTGTAGAGGGCGTAGGCATTTTCCAGTCCCTCGATTAGGTTTTTGAGGCCGCCAAACACCGCCGCATCTTCCGTCATCGAGGTGGAGACCGCCGAAAAGGGCTCCTTAAAGTGGCGGGTGAGATGGGTGCGAAAATAGGCCACGCACCCCTGGGATCCATGGACGAAGGGCAAAGTTCCCTCGAAGCCGACAGCGGCGAAGATGGCCCCCAAGGGTTGGCAGGCTTTGGCGGGGTTTACCGTCAGGGCCTCCCGTTGAAAGTTTTTCTCCCGGTATTCCCAAGATTTTGTCCATTCGGCCACCCGGGCCACTTCTTCCGGGGAAGGGAGATCTTCAAAGGTTTGCTTGCACTGCAGAAGCGCCTGATATTCCGGATCTTGAAACAGGCGGGCGTGATCTTTGATGTCTTGGATATCTTGCGGCATGGTCGGTCTCCTAATGAGGGGCAGGGGAAGGAAGGGCCGTTGGCGTCTGGGATCCCGGCGGCAAGCTAAGACTTCCAGGGGGCTTTGACCAGATCCCAGGTGGGGCTATTCAAAGCCAAATCCATATCGCGAGCGAACACGGCAAAGCCGTCGTAGCCGTGGTAGGGGCCGGAGTAGTCCCAAGAGTGCATCTGGCGGAAGGGCAAAGCCATCTTTTGAAAGACGTACTTCTCCTTGATGCCGGAGGCGATGAGATCTGGCTTCAACCTCTTGGCAAATTCTTCAAACTCGTAGCCGGACACGTCATCGTAGATGAGGGTGCCGTCGTCGATGTACTGGGTGGTGCGCTTGTAGTCGTCGCCGTGGCCGAATTCGTAGCCGGTGGCAATCACCTCCATGCCCAGCTCCCGGAAGGCCGGGATGACGTGGCGGGGCCGCAGTCCGCCCACCATCAGCATCACCCGCTTGCCCTCCAGGCGGGGACGGTACTTGGCAATGATGGCCTCGCTCTGGGGCTTGTACTTGGCGATCACCTGCTCCGCCTTGGCCTGAATGGTCTCGTCGAACCGCTGGGCGATGGCCCGCAGGGATTTGGCAATTTGGGTGGGGCCAAAGAAGTTGAACTCCAGCCAGGGGATCCCGTAGGCTTCCTCCATGTGGCGGCAGATGTAGTTCATGGAGCGGTAGCAGTGGATGAGATTCAGCTTCACCCGAGGGGCAAGCAGCATCTCGTTCCAGGTGCCATCGCCGGAAAACTGGGTCACTACCCGCAGGCCCATCTCCTCCAGCAAAATCCGGGAAGACCAAGCGTCGCCGCCGATGTTGTAGTCCCCAATCAGGGCCACATCGTAGGGGCCGGGCTCAAAGTTGAGGGATCCCTCCTTCGCTTTCTTGTCAGCAATGGGCAGAACCCAGTCCCGCACTGTATCGTTAGCAATGTGGTGGCCCAGGGACTGGGAAACCCCCCGAAAGCCTTCGCAGCGCACCGGTACCACCGGCTTGCCAATTTCTTTGGAAACTCTCTTGGCCACTGCCTCGATGTCATCCCCGATCAAGCCGACGGGGCATTCGGACTGGATGGTAATGCCTTTGGCCAAGGGGAAGAGCTCGCTGGCTTCCACCAAGAGTTTGGCCAGTTTTTTGTCCCCCCCAAACACCACATCCCGCTCCTGGAAATCAGAGGTGAACTGCATGGTGCCGAAGGTGTTCACCCCGGTGATTCCCACGTAGTAATTGCGCCGTCCCGACCAGGAGTAGTAGCCGCAGCCCACGGGGCCGTGGCTGAGGTGGATCATGTCTTTGACCGGCCCCCACACCACTCCTTTGGAACCGGCGTAAGCACAGCCGCGGGTGGTCATGACGCCGGGGATGGATTTAATGTTAGATTTTACTCCGCAATCTGCTTTGCCCTCGTCATAGACGTTGAGGTGCTTAGCTCTCTTTTTCTGAGCTTTTTCGGGGTAGGTTTCCAGAACCTCCGTTACGATTTTCCGGGTTTCCTCTTTGAGGGTACTTTTCAGAGTAGTCATGAGAACCTCAGCTATTGGGTGTCATGGATAAAAGCCACAGTGCGAAGGGGGGCTGAGGGAGGAAACCAGCTACCCCCAGCCCGTCTTTTCGGGGATCAGACAGGGGCCAACTCTTTTTCGGTTTTGCCGATGAGGTGGGCGATTTTCTGGTCGTCGTCCAAAACGCCGAACTCTATCAACAACTGCTCCAGCTCATCCATAGAGATGGGGGTGGGGATCCTCAGATCCGTGTTGTTGATGATCTTTTTGGCCAAGGCCCGATACTCGTCAGCTTGGTTGCAGTCGGGGGAGTACTCGATCACCGTCATGCGGCGCAATTCTGCGTGCTGAACCACATTGTCGCGGGGGATGAAATGCAGCATTTTGGTGTTGAGCTTTTCGGCCAGAGCTTCGATCAGCTCGATCTCGCGATCCACCTTGCGGCTGTTGCAGATCAAGCCACCCAAACGCACGCCGCCGGAGTAGGCGTATTTCAGCACGCCGCGGGCGATGTTGTTGGCCGCATACATGGCCATCATTTCGCCGGAGCAAACAATGTAGATCTCTTGGGCCTTGCCCTCCCGAATGGGCATGGCAAAACCGCCGCAGACCACGTCCCCCAGCACGTCGTAGCAGACAAAGTCCAGATCCTCGTAGGCACCGTTTTCTTCCAAGAAATTGATGGCGGTGATGATGCCCCGTCCGGCACAGCCAACACCAGGCTCGGGGCCACCGGATTCCACGCAGCGCACCCCTCGGTAGCCGGTGAGCACCACTTCTTCCAGCTCCACGTCTTCTACGGATCCCCGCTCAGCCGCCAGGTGAAGGACGGTGGTCTGGGCTTTGCAGTGCAACATGAGGCGGGTGGAATCGGCCTTCGGGTCGCAGCCGACGATCATGATCCGCTGCCCCAATTCGGCCATACCGGCAACGGTATTCTGACAGGTGGTGGATTTGCCGATACCGCCTTTGCCGTAGAATGCAATTTGTCTCATGGTTCAGTTCTCCTAATGAAGACTTGAGGAAAAACTTGAGGGCGACTTAAGGGTTAGAAATCTCTTGCCAATGGGCGCAACTGGTCGCATTAGCGAGACGGGATCCTTACTGCAAAGGATTTCAGCTCGCGGGAAGGCAGCCTTGGATCCCTTGGAATCCAAAAGCAAACCGGTTGAACGGTGGGGCCCTCCCGAATCGAGGCAGGAGATGGGGGAAGCGACGGGGAGTAACAGTGGGGCAGATCATAGGGCTCTCAGGCTTATCGAGAATGGGGAACTAGAGGGCATGCACGGTTAACGTGGGCCACACCTGTTCTTGCAGGCGGGTTTCGATGAGCAACCGCAGGGTGTTTTGCTGGCTGGGGCAGGTGGTGCAGGATCCCTTGAGGCGCACCCACACCTGATCCCCTTCCAGGTCGTACAGCTCCACATCGCCGCCATCGGCCAACAGCAGCGGGCGAACTTCCTCGTCTAGGACGGCCTGAATGCGGGCGATCTTTTGCAAGGTGGTGAGGGGAGAGGGAGCAGCGGGAGAGGGCTCTGTCTGGTTTTGGGAGTTCCCTTTTGAATTTCTTGAATCTTCTGAAGGGATCGTGTCGGTCTCGGCCAGAACGGCGGCAATCAGGTCTTCAATCTGGGCCAGGCAGGAGCCACAACCGCCGCCCGCTTTGCTGTAGGCTGT
Organism: Thermostichus sp. OS-CIW-32; assembly: GCF_054060415.1. Taxonomy (NCBI): domain Bacteria; kingdom Bacillati; phylum Cyanobacteriota; class Cyanophyceae; order Thermostichales; family Thermostichaceae; genus Thermostichus; species Thermostichus sp. OS-CIW-32. Next base: position 14,784 of record NZ_JBSSDD010000014.1, read on the forward strand.
TACTTCCTCAACGGAGGTGAGGCGGTTTTCCCGGATCAGGCGGCGGATCTTCTGCTCGCTGACGCCAAAGCAGGAGCAGACCAAGGCGCTGTCATCATCCGTGTGGTCAGGCAGAGGAAGGCCGCGATAGCTGTAGATGGCTGCCTCCAGAGCCTCTTGCCCCATCACCGAGCAGTGCATCTTGGCGGGGGGCAGGCCGCCTAGGTAGTCAGCGATTTGGCGGTTGTCGATCTGCAGGGCTTCATCCAGGGTGAGGCCGGTGATCAGCTCCGTCAGAGCCGAGGAAGAGGCAATGGCGCTGGTGCAGCCGAAGGTTTGGAAGCTGGCAGCCAAGATGCGCTCGCTGGCCTCGTCCACCTTTAAGTAGAGCCGCAGGGCATCGCCACAGGTGATGCTGCCCACTTCTCCCACCACCACCCGAACACCAGGCTCGGAGCTGGGATCCATTGCCCCTTGGTTTTTGGGGTGGTAGAAGAGTTCCAAAACTTTTTCGCTGTAGTCCCACATGGCTGGATCCTGAGTTGAGGATGCTAACGGTCGAGCGAAGATGAGTTTGAGCCGGGCGGTCAGCGGTGAGCCAGTTCCCGCTCCTGCTGTTGCAGCCAGTCTTCCGCCTCGTGGCTGAAGGGGGAGATGGCCCGCAAATGCTCGATGATCCCCGGCAAAACCTCCAGCACCCGCTCCACCTCTGCCGGCTGGGTAAAGCGGGAGAGGCTGAAGCGGATCGAGCCGTGCAAAACGGTGTAGGGCAGGCGCATGGCCCGCAGCACATGGGAGGGTTCCAGGGATCCGGAAGTGCAGGCGGAGCCGGAGGAGGCGCAGATGCCGTATTTGTTCAGCCAGAAGAGGATCGCTTCCCCTTCCACGAACTTGAAGCCCAAGTTGGTGGTGTTGGGCAGCCGCTGAGTGGGGTGGCCGTTAACCTGGACATCCGGGATCCGCTGTAGCAAGCCCTGCTCCAAGCGATCCCGCAGCAGCCGCTCATGGGGATCCCCCAGGTGGGCTTGGGCCAGCTCCGCTGCCTTGCCCAGGGCGATGATGCCCGGCACATTTTCCGTTCCGGCGCGGCGGCCTCGCTCCTGATGCCCTCCCAGCAGCAACGGACGGAAGCGCAAGCCCCGCCGCACATAGAGAGCGCCGATCCCCTTGGGGGCATGCAGCTTGTGCCCGGAAAGGGTGAGGAGATCCACCGGCAGGCGCTGCAGATCGAGAGGGATTTTGCCCACCGCCTGTACTGCGTCCACATGGACAACAGCCCCATAGCTGCGAGCCAGGGATCCCACCGCCTCGATGGGGAAAAGCACGCCCGTCTCGTTGTTGGCGGCCATGCAGCTCACCAGGGCAGTATCGCCGGTCAGGGCTGCTTCCAACTCCAGCAAGTCCAGGCAGCCTTGCTCATCCACCGAGAGGTAGGTGACGCGGTAGCCTTGTTTTTCCAGGTGCTTGCAGACGTTGAGCACCGAGGCGTGCTCTACCTGCGTGGTGATGATGTGGCGCTTCTGGGGTTGGGCTGCCAAGGCTGCATAAATGGCCGTGGTGTTGCCTTCGGTGCCGCCACTGGTGAAGACGATCTCCGTCGGGTCGGCTCCCAGAAGGGCTGCCACCTGTTCGCGGGCTTGGTTGAGGGCACGCCCCACCTGGCCGCCAAAACTGTGCATCGAGGAGGGGTTGCCGTAGAAGGTCTGCAAATAGGGCAGCATCGCCTCCAGAACCAGGGGATCCACGGCGGTGGTGGCGTTGTTGTCCAGGTAGATCACAGGGTTCATACAGGCTCCGGTACAAGATAGGGGTTGGGCAAAGTTAAACGGCTTGCGGAGCGTGAGAATGGCACTGCTTTGGGCAAATGCGGGCGCAAGCCTGACAGCCGATGCAGAGGGCAGCGTTGAGGATGGTCATCACCTTACGCTCGCTTTCCTCTTCCTCTTCGTTGTCGACAAACTCGCCGTCTTCGTTGAGGGCTCTGAGGGCAAACACACCACGGCCACAGACCTTGAGGCAACGGCTACAGCCGAGGCAGCGGGTGATATCCAGGCTTTCGATAAACTGTGGGATCCAGGGCAGTCCGCCTTTGGTGAGAGCAGTTACAGTAGCCATGGCCGCGTCTCCAAAAGATGAGGTCTCAAGATCGGGAAGATTTGCTGTCCAGGGCCTGGTTGACCAACCAGGTGCGGTAAAACTTGAGGGCCACCGTTTCAATGAGGTCGTAGTCTTCCACCACTTCGATGCCGGCCTCGCGAATACGCTTCATGGGGCAATCGCCGATCTTGGAGACCAGCACGGCTCGGCAATCCCTAATGAGATCCAGGATTTGCTCTAGGTTGTTGTCCTCCCCGGATCCCCCGTGGCAGTACTGCGGGATCTTGCGGTGGCCGACAAACTGCGCCCCACGGGCGTTGACCTCGTAGATCAAAAACTCCCGTGCATGGCCGAAGTGGCGATTGACCAGGCCGCCGCCTTTGCTGGCTACGGCCACCAGGATGGAGGGGCTGTCGGGAGGCAGGTCGGCTGTCCAGTGGGTTGGGGTTGACTGCTGCTGAGCTTGCAGTTGGGCAATGCTTGCCTGGACCTGGCGGCGTTTTTCGGGGTCGTATTCGGGGGTCATCTGCATAAAGCGCTCCTTGGTGAACTCTTGGCTGCGGTCTTCCCCCAGCAGGCCCACCGCGTCCGCCCGACACTGGCGACAGTGGCGCATCATCCGCATGTTGCCGGAGCACCGATCTTGCAGGGCTTTCAATTCCTGAGGGGTGGGGCCCCGCTGGCCGATGAGGCCGAAGTAAGTGCCGTGTTCGGGCGCCGAGATCAGGGGCATGATGTTGTGCAAGAAAGCCCCTTTCTCCTGGATCACCCGGTTCACTTCCAAGAGGTGGGTGTCGTTGATGCCGGGAATGAGAACGGAGTTGACTTTGCAGAGGATGTCTGCCTCCCGCAGCAGATCCAGGCTTTCCATCTGCCGTTCGTGCAGGATGCGGGCTGCCTCCACCCCTCGAATGCGCTTGCGCCGCCAGCGGATCCAGGGGTAGATCTTGGCTCCGATCTCTGGATCCACCATGTTGATGGTCAGGGTGACGTGGTCGATGTTCAGCCGTTTGATCTCGTCGATGTAGTCCGGCAACATCAGGCCGTTGGTGGAAAGGCAAAGCTTGAGATCCGGAGCTTTCTCGGCGATGCGGGCAAAGGTCTCGAAGGTTTGCTTGGGGTTGGCCAAGGGATCCCCAGGCCCAGCAATGCCCACCACCGTCAGTTGCGGGATCTTGCCGGCAATCACCAGCACTTTGTGGGCGGCTTCCGCCGGGGTAAGCAGCTCGCTGACCACACCGGGCCGGCTCTCGTTGGCACAGTCGAACTTGCGGTTGCAGTAGTTGCACTGGATGTTGCAGGCGGGGGCTACCGCCACGTGCATGCGGGCGTAGTGATGGTGAGCCGCTTCGCTGTAGCAGGGATGGGTGGCGATGCGCTGCTGCAGATGAGGGGGGAGGGCCTGGCGGGGGCTGCTGCTGCAAGCGCAGGCCGATGGGGAAGGGGATCCCTGGCGGGGCGGAGTTGAAAGGGGCGGCATAGTGGGGTCAACCAGGGGATAGAACGTTACTGGCGGTTATATCAACCGCCCTCTGCCCGCTCCGTTGCACTCAGCCCGGTAGAACTGATCGAGTTTATTGGCTTTGTACTCAAGACCTGCAAAGCCTAATGGCAGGCCAAATCCAACTTTTTTTAGGGGTCAAGGGTCTGGTTTTTCAAGGCCGGGGATGCCGTATTTTGACCCAAAGGGGCGGGGGATCCGGCTGTGGGGAGGATCCCCGGAATCCCTGATTCGACAAGGGCTTGGGGCAATGCTTAAGAAATACTAAAAATCTGCTCAGATGCACTCAAGCGCCGCAGCCTCGGCTGCGTTTTGCATCAATTGCTACGATTTAATATCGTATCAGCCCAAAAGTGTATTGAAAATAGCCGTTTGAGTTTGAGGAAAGATCCCCCTGGGGCAAAGTCCTCGCCAAGGAAGTGAAGACTATTGCGGCGGCAGGCCGTCGGACTTTCTTGTTGTGACAGGGGGGATGTACTCGCTCAAATACCCATACCCTTCCCCAAAAATACCGGATCCCTGCGGGCAAAAGACTCAACCCCCTGCCCTCAGAAAAACTTTTTTTGCCCTCTGGGCCAAGCTTCCAGGGTTTGAGTACATCGGCAATAACTCAATCAATCCTGATCGCCCGCTGCCAAGCCTGAGCCCCTGCAGCCGCTTGCTATAAGCGGGGGATATAAGCGGGGGAACAGAACCCCAACGGTTCTGCCCCTCTGTTGAGACTCGCCCCCTGCTTCCCAACCGGTGAGCTTATGTCCCCCCTTGTTTCTCCCCCACCGAAAACGGCTGAAGTGCTGCAGGTGCCCCGTTGCGATCGCTGGCGGATTCTCTACCGTCTGCAGGAGCTGGATTTGACCTGTGGCTGTACCCCGACCGGCCAACTGTGGGTGATGATTCGCACCCCCACCGAAGCCCTCCTCGTCCACAGTGTGCTCCGCCTTTTCACCCTCAACCGCTCTGGCTGGCTGAGTTGGTTGGATCGCTGCTGGTCTCTCCAAACCTGGGATCCCCCTGAGAGATCTGCAGGAGGGGATGACCGCCCCTGAACCTCTGCCGTTTGCCTTCTTGCTTCTCCTGTTCACCTCGTTTTGGTAGCGCCAATGACCACTCCATCCCCCTCGACTCACTCCTTCCAACAAGTCCGAGACAACCCCGTTCATCTGGGACGTGAGATCACGGTTCCCATCTGCGAGGGCCTCAACCTAGTTTGGGCCAGTCTTCAGGGGCTGTATTTGCAGTATCTGAAGCACCATCTGGTTGTCGAAGGAGCAGAGTTCTACTCAATTCATCAATTTTTCAACGAAAGTCTACAGGAAGTTCAGAACCACGCCCATGAGGTGGGGGAGCGCCTGAACGGCCTGGGTGGGATCCCGGCCTCCAGCTTTGCCAAGCTGGCGGAGCTGTGCTGCTTCAGCCCAGAAGGGGACGATGCGTTGGCTGTGCGGCCCATGCTGGAAGCGGATTTGCGGGCCGAGCAAAGCCTAATCGATCTGCTGCGTCGCCAGGCGGCTCTGGCGGAAAGTGTTGGGGATCGCGCCACCCGTCACCTCTACGAGCAGATTTTGCTGCGGACGGAAGAACGGGCCTTTCACCTGGCCCACTTTCTGGCTGCCGACAGCTTGGTTTTGGGCTTGTCCCCATCCTAGCTTGCCCATCTACGCCCACCCCTCGTTTTGGGAGACTCTGCCATGCTTACCCCCGATCGGGCGCCGCTGCTGCAGTTTTTGCAAGTTGAGCTTGGGATCCCGGAATCCGCCCTCACCTTCGCCCTGAAACGGCATGGGTGTGAACAGGGCCCTTTGCCCATGATTCTTTGGCATTACGGGCTGATTTCCTTGGAGCAACTGGAGCAGATTTTTGAATGGTGTGCTCCCCCTCCTCTTGTTACCAATTCTACCCATTCGGAGGTTTAAGCCATGACTTATCCCTACCCTTCTCTTCCCTTTCCCAGAGTCGGCAACCCTTTGGGATGGCTCGGCCTGGTTTTGAACTCAATTTTCAGATCCGCCCTGAAGTGGCCACGCCGCTGGCTCAACAGCATTGAAATTCGGGGATCCCGGCAGGCCCGTTGGATTTGTCGTTTGATCCCGGCTTCCTGTCCCTTTGAGCGGGATATCCGACTGGGATCCCGCACCATCCACATTCCGGCCCTCTGTCGCATCAACCCCCTCTACGAGGAGATCATCGCCCTGCGGCTACGGGCGGCGGCTTATCTGGCCGAAGCTGCGGCTCAACCCCAGCCCCCCTCTTCTCAGGAGATCCCATCATGCCCTTGATCAGCCGGACTAAAGTGGCGGAGCTGCTCAACGAGACCGCCTGCGAGCACAACCACAAGAAAGACGGCAAAGGCAAAAACAAGGTCTGTGCCGAGCAAGCCAAGCCAGGAGGAGCGCAGGGAGGCTGTGCCTTTGACGGGGCTTCGATTGCCCTGGTGCCGATCGCCGATGCCGCCCATCTAGTACATGGGCCAATCGCCTGCAGCGGCAACTCTTGGGGGACGCGGGGCAGCCTCTCTTCTGGCCCCCAGCTTTATCGGGTGGGCTTCACCACCGATCTGAGCGAGAACGAGATCATCTTCGGGGGGGAGGAAAAGCTGTTCCAGGCCATCCTTGACTTGCAGGCCAAATACCAGCCTGCCGCCATTTTTGTCTATCTCACTTGTGTAACTGCCCTCATTGGCGACGATGTGGAGGCCGTGTGTCAGCGGGCCAGCCGCCAGCTTGGGATCCCGGTCATTCCGGTGAATGCGCCCGGCTTTGTGGGCAGCAAAAACTTGGGTAACCGTCTGGCCGGAGAAGCGCTGCTGGACTATGTGATCGGCACGGCCTCCCCGGAATACACCACCCGCCGCGACATTAACCTCATCGGCGAGTACAACATTGCCGGCGAGCTGTGGGATGTCTTGCCTCTGTTTGACGAGCTGGGGATCCGCATCTTGGCCAAGATCACCGGCGATGGCCGCTACCACGAGATCTGTACCGCCCACCGGGCCAAGCTGAACGTTCTCATCTGCGCTAAAGCCTTGCTCAATGTGGGCCGCAAGATGCAGGAGCGCTATGGGATCCCCTACATTGAGGCTTCCTTTTACGGGCTGCAGGAGATGAACCACTGCCTACGGGCCATTGCCCAAGGGCTGAAGGATCCCGAACTGCAGGAGCGTACCGAGGCCCTCATCGAGCGGGAAACTCGCGCCACCGAGGCGGCTTTGGCCCCCTACCGGCAGCGGCTGGCGGGCAAACGAGTTGTCCTTTATACCGGCGGGGTGAAAAGTTGGTCGATCATCTCCGCCGCTCGAGATCTGGGGATGCAGGTAACGGCCACCAGCACCCGCAAAAGCACCGAAGAAGACAAAGCCCGCATCCGCGAGCTGCTTGGCCAGGATGGCATTCTCTTGGACAAGGGCAGCCCGCAAGAGCTGCTCAAGGTGGTGGAGCGCACGAAAGCGGACTTGCTCATCGCCGGCGGACGCAACCAGTACACCGCCCTCAAGGCCCGCATCCCCTTTCTGGACATCAACCAGGAGCGGCACCATGCCTATGCCGGCTATCGCGGCCTGGTGAACTTGGCGCGGGAGATCGATGCCGCCCTCCACAGTCCCATTTGGGAGCAGTTGCGACGGCCTGCCCCCTGGGAGACCTCAGCAGCAAAGGAGGTGGGAGGATGGCCCAGTTGATTCAAGAACGCAAGCCCCTCAGCGTCAACCCCCTCAAACTCAGCGCTCCGCTGGGGGCGGCCCTGGCCTTTCTGGGGATCAAGGGCTGTCTGCCGCTCTTCCACGGTTCCCAAGGCTGTACGGCCTTTGCCAAAGCGCTGCTGGTACGTCATTTCCGCGAGGCCATTCCCATGTCCACCACTGCCATGTCCGAAGTGGACACCATCTTGGGAGGCGAGGAGAATGTCGAAGCTGCCATCCTCACCTTGGTGGAGAAGGCCCAGCCGGAGCTGATTGGTCTTCTGACCACCGGCCTCACGGAAACCCGCGGGGACGATATGCCGCGCATCCTGCGGGAGCTGCGCCGACGCCAGCCGCAATTGCAGGATCTGCCCATCGTCTTGGCCTCCACGCCTGACTTTAAGGGATCCCTGCAAGACGGCTATGCCATCGCCGTCAACAGCTTGGTCAGCACCCTGCCGGAATCGCCGTCGGGATCCGTCCGCCCTGCCCAGGTAACGGTGCTGTGCGGGCCTGCCCTCACCCCTGCCGACGCCCAGGAGATCAAAGAAATGGCGGAGGCTTTTGGCCTAGAGCCGATCCTGGTGCCGGATCCCGCGGGTTCCCTGGACGGACACTTGGGCACCGGCTTTAGGGCGACCCCAGACGGCGGCACCACCCTTGAGCAATTGCGCCAGCTCGGGCGATCTGGCCTCACCATAGCTGTCGGCGAGAGCATGCGCCCTGCCGCTCAGATCCTGGCCCAGCGCTTTGGCACCCCCTATCGGGTTTTCCCCCACCTGACCGGTCTCAAGGCTGTGGATCCCTTTTTGGCAACCTTGGCCGATCACAGCCAGCAGCCGGTGCCCTCTCGCTACCGCCGCCAGCGCAGCCAAGTCCAGGATGCCCTCCTGGATTGCCACTTTTTCTTCGGCAACCAGCGGATTGCCTTGGCCCTAGAAGCCGATCTGCTCTGGGGGTGGGTGGACTGGCTGCTGGATATGGGCTGTCAGATCCAGGCGGCCATCAGTCCCACACCGGATCCCCACTTGACCACCCTTCCCATTGAGGCAGTGCGGGTGGGAGATCTGGGGGATCTGGAGGAGCTAGCACCCGGGGCTGACCTGCTGGTGGGCAACTCCCACGTGGCGCGCCTGGGCAAGCGGCTGGGGATCCCGGTGCATCGGATGGGGATCCCTATCTTCGACCGGCTGGGGGCCAACCACATCTGTCAGGTGGGCTATCGCGGCACCCTATCCCAACTGTTTGCCGTCGGCAACCTGCTGATGGAGCAGGAGGAAGCCCGTCACCCCAGCCCACCCCAGGTTTCTAGGCAGGGATTCTAAGGGATCCAGAGCTTCGAAGGGCAGCCCAAGTGCCCCTAGCTCCCCCAAACCCTCAAGTTCACGTTTCTAAGGAGAACGCCTATGCAAGTGGCCTTTACAACCCGCGACGGCAAGCACGTCAATGCCCACTTTGGCTGGGCCAACCAGATCGACCTCTACGAAGTCACCCCCGAAGGCTACCGATTTTGTAAGACCCTCACCTTTGGGGGCAACTTGGAGGCAGATGGCAACGAGGACAAGCTGGTGCCCAAGCTGCAGGCTTTGGCCGATGTCACCCTCATCTACGTGGCTGCCATTGGCAGCAGTGCCGCCGCCCGCCTGATCAACCGCCGCATCACCCCCATCAAAGTGCAGTCGGAAGAAGAATCCATCGAGAGCTTGTTGCAGCGCCTGGTAACCACCCTGCACAATCCTCCCCCCTGGCTGCGCAAAGTGCTCTTGGCCGAGCGCGCCCGCAAAGCCGAAGCCCCAAATCCCTCTACTTCCCCTGCGGAGGTTTAGCCATGACGGTTACCCCTCTTTCCCGCTCGACCAGCCCCATCCTGCAGGAGATCGTCCGCCAGCTGCGGGCGGCGGATCCCTACGGCACCTACCGCACCTGGAGGGATGAGTTGCTGCTCAAGCCCTTTGTCGTCACCAAAGCCCAGAAGCGCCAAATATCCCTGGAAGGGGAGGTGGATCCGGCAGTGCGGAGCCGCATCCTCATCTACTACCGCGCCATTGCCGCCCTGATCGAAAAGGAGACGGGCCTCCTGGCTCAGGTGGTGCTGGATCTCAACAGTGAAGGTTTTGGTTGGGTGCTGGTCTTCTCGGGGCGGCTGTTGTTGGTGGTCAACACCCTGCGAGACGCCCATCGCTTCGGTTTCGAGTCTCTCGAACAGCTCACTGAAAAAGCTACTGCCCTTATCGACAAAGGGATCCAACTGGCCCGAACCTACCCCGAGGTGGGCCGGCTGTAGCCGCTTGTCTCCGTCCCGGCAGCCATTTTTTCTTCTTTTTCTTCAGCAATTAGGAGTGCCTTGCCCATGTTGAATGAGAGTGACGTTGAGAATGTTGTGAACGGCCTGGATTTCGAGCCCTTTGAACACCTGTCTGCCGACCAGCTCCGCAGCGAGATCAAACGACTAAACAGCAAAGCAGGCCAACTGAAAATGGATCTGCACGATCTGGCCGAGGGGCTACCCGACGGGTTCGAGCGACTCCCCGACTTGGCAGCCCGCACCTATGCCCTGTTTGCCCGGCTGCACACCCTCAGACAACGCTTGAAAACCCTGGAGACCTGCCGATGAGTTGGAACCACAACCGCCGTTGGAAAGACTTCCAAGCCCTAGTCAATGCCGAGGATTATTTCGCTTTTTTCGAGCTCCCCTACGATCCGCGGGTGGTCAACGTGAATCGCCTGCATATCTTACGCAAATTCGCTCAGTATCTAGGCCCTCTGGAGTGTTTCCAGGGCAGCGAAGAAGAGCGATTGGAGCAAGCTCGGCAAGCGCTGGAAAAAGCGTACCAAACCTTTCTCACCTCTACTCCGCAGCAGGAGAAGCTATTCCGAGTCTTTCAAGACTACGGTTGTCCAGATGCTGTCGGCGGCTGTGCCGGCTGCAGCTCTTCGGGAGAGCGGGGCGAATGCAGCCCTGGGATCCCTGCCTAAGATCTCTTGTTTACCCCTCGTCAGCTCTCTGGAGACTCCATCATGGCTACCTACACAGTTCACTTGGTTAACCCAAAACGACGGCTCGACACCTATATCTCAGTAGATGAAGATTCGACCATCCTAGAAGCGGCTGAGGATCAAGATGTGGACTTGCCCTCTTCCTGCCGCTCCGGTAGTTGTTCCTCTTGCGTGGCCAAAGTGGTAGAGGGAGAAGTCGATCAATCGGAGCAAACCTTTCTGGATGAGGAACAAATAGCCAAAGGATTTGTGCTGCTCTGCGTGGCTAAACCTCGCTCCAATTGTACGATTCGCACTCACCAGGAAGCTTACTTGGTTTGATAGATCGCTGCTTCCAAGCTGCTCGCAAATGGACTCGGGCAAGGCTCAAATGGCCTCTTCTAAGATTAGGGATCCCTATATGTTGGCACCGCCCACCGTCCCTAAGATCTCAATAACCATATCTCCTCTCCAACTCATGAAGGTTGGAGAAGAAGGTCGCATCTACCAACTGCGCGGATCCGAAGCTGCTTGCGCCCAATTGCAGCAAATGGGTCTCACTCCAGGTACCTATCTCCAGGTTATCCAACGTCACCCTGAGTGGATCCTACTCCTACCCAGTGGCCAACTTTCCCTTCCTGCTCATTTAGCTAAACCCATCTGGGTTTACATGGATCCCCGTTGCACCCTAGCGCCTCCCCAAGAACCGAATAAGAAAACAATCTTAAATTTGCCAAGAGCCTTCTAAAATGTAGTCTATTTACCCAATTTTTAACTTGCAATGAGAGACACTCAAGGTAAGCACATCTCTTCATAATCTATCTTGATTTGGGAGCAAAGCTATGAACACCTGTTTGCTACACCTGGGCTCCATCCTTAAAGCCGCTGAAGAGCTTAGCCTTGTGGAAAAGCCATTTCCCAAGTTGCAACACATTCAACTCTGCACAGGGCTCAGCCCAGAAGAAATCGTGCGGGCGCTGGAGCTAGAACCCAATCCCTTGGGTTGGCATCTGGAGCCAAGCCACAACCTTGCCGATGAATCGGCGTATTGGGTGGGCGGACGACCTTGTGTCGGCTTGGTTATTGAGCGTTTTGCCTGACACTTGCTGCAGTTCGGATCCCTAAAAGGCTCTCAAGGGGGGAGGAGTAGCCTGCAAAGCCATCTCAAAAGTTCACTGCAAACATTAGAAGTTAAGAGAAAACAAAGCTTTCCAGAAGGTTCACCCTAGACCAAATCTCCCTGGCCTGCCGGGGATCTTTTGAGGTATCGTTCAATCCAGTTCACGAATTGAGCTTAGGAAACAGACCTTAAACTAAGGTCTCTCGCCGGGCTGCCACGGCTTTGCGAGGAAGGTCTCCATGGCCGGGTTTAGGGTTGCGCAGATGCGATAGCAGGTGTGAACGAGGGAGAGCTACAGGGAAACGTTATGGAGTTTGAGGGCTATGGCTTATCAAATCTCAGGGGATTGTATCGGTTGCCACGCTTGTGTAGATAGCTGTCCTACGAAAGCTATTGTTGTTCAGGATGGGGAATACTGGATTAATCCTCTGTTGTGCAATGACTGCGAAGGTTTCTTCCCAGAACCTCAGTGCGTTAGCCTGTGTCCCGGTTCTGCCCCGCAGCCTTATGAAGCCATGAAGGGGCGCAACCGCACGGTCACGGCCCGCATTCGCAGCAGTCCACCTCTATTTTTGAACGGCCATAGCCAGGCTTTTGCTTCGTCAATTGTGGTCTGGGAAGCTTGCAATTTCCTATCTCAATTTCAATCTCTCAATCTGCAAAAGCAGGGAGATAACCAGGTTTGCTATCAGAAATCTGTTGGCCACAACCAGGGATCTCTGACCCTAACTCTATGTTCGGACGGGATCCCACAAAGTGCTCCGATCGATGTGCGAACTGCCTGTTTGCATCTTATTTTTGCTGCCTATGCCGCCGGGTTGGATAGCCCCTGGAAGGAATCCTTTGTTTTCACCGACTCACAATTGGAGTCCTATTTGGGCTGGGATAAACGTAAAGATCTGAGCAAGATGACCCGTCTCCACCTGTTCATGACCTGGATAGAGCAGCTCTGTCGGATTCAAGTCTCCATCGATTGGCCGGATCAGGGGCGGGTGAAGGGGTTTTCGGTACCGGCTGGCCCTCTGTGGAGGCTGCTCAAGATGCATCGCCACTTTCAAAAAGATGAGCAGGGCTGCAACCATCTGGTGGGCCTGACTTGGGCGATTCAGCCCGGCGAATGGACACGGTACTTTCTCAATCGACAAGGGTGCCGCCAGGGGCAAGCCTTTTATCAGTACAGCAGCCTGCCCCTATCCCTGCTGCAGGCCGTGATGAGCCATTGGCAACACCATGAAGGAGCCATGCGCCTGCTGCTGTGGCTGTTGTTCAAAGTGAGGATGGGGCGGCAACAGCGTCTGACGGTGCCCACCCTGATGCGAGTGGCCTACGGGGAAGAGCGACTGCAGGAAGCTTATCTCAATCTCCAAGAACGCAAACGGCTGGTGCGCACCTTTGAAAGCGATCTGGAGGTTCTCAACCACTACGGCCTCAAGCCGGAGTTCGATCCCCTCACCTATCCTTCTTCCATTCAACCCCTGTGGGCTCGCCTGGAAGCTGTGCCCGAGGATGCGGACGAGGCATTGAACTTTTGGATTGAAGATGCCAACAACGGTGGCTTGCTGACGGCTGCCGGGCCGCGGGGCAAGTGGGGACTCTTGATGCAGGCTCGCATTCAACGATTTCATCTGCCCTCCGACTGGCATCGTCAAGCAGTTCAAGAAGCCAGATCCCCAACCCGAGAATCGGGATCTCGGCGGCAGCGTAGGGCAAAGTCTGCGCCTGTTGCAACAGACTCGGATCTCCCTGGCCCTCCCGAAAACCCAAAAGACTTCCCCTCAAGCAAAGCTTTGCGTGGAGCGGATATCTCGGCGGCACGCCAGCAAAAGGGAATCAGCCAGCGGGAATTGGCCCAGAGGCTGGGGCGCAGCCAGAGCTGGGTGCGGGATGTAGAGAATGGGCGGCTTCAGATCAGCCTAAACGATCGCCAGCGCCTTATCAAAGCCCTGTATTTGGATCCCAGGCAACATCAAGTCTAGGCCAGTTACTCAATTCACTCATCCACTCACTCATCCACGGCAATGACCACATCCGAGGCTTTGATGGCAGCATACGCTTCTTTCCCAACTGCTATACCCAACCGTTCGGCAGAGTGCTTAGAAATAATGGCTGTTATTTCTATGCCTGGTGCAACTTCCAGAACAATTTCGGCATTGACCATGCCCACCTGGAAGCTTTTTACAGTTCCTTTAAACAAGTTGCGAGTGCTGATTTGCATGACTTCTCCTTTGTTGAACAAGCAGAGCAACAGGGGTGTTGACCGAACTGAACAAGAGAGGAGCTTGCCGGATGGTCATTCAACACCGGTTTCAATACTATCAGATGCTTATCGTTGCCTCTGGGGAGGAATGGCTGCCGATAGTCTAGGTGTGTATCTACAGATACAAATTACAACCCAATTCCGACAGTCAAAAGCACCGAACCATTGGCGGATTTTCCTGTTCTGAAAGTCGTCACGGGTCAAAGAAGAATGGCTATGAAACGAAGAACTGCAATGTTATTCCTAGGGATCCTGGCCGCTCTGGCTTTGAGGTGGGGGTCGGCTCCCGGCTTGGCGCAATCTCAGCCCATTTTGGTGGGGGCTGCGGTGAGCTTGCAACCGGCTTTAACGGAAATCGACCGGTTGTTCACCGCCCGCTATCCCGACATCAAGGTTGAGTACAACTTCGCCAATTCCGGCTCTCTCCAGCAACAGGTGGAGCAGGGGGCTCCTTTGGACGTGGTATTTTTCGCAGCCGCCTCTTTTATGGACGCCCTTGCCCAGCAAAACCTGCTGGTGGCAGGATCCCGGCGAGATCTTCTCAGCAACCGCATGGCTTTAATTGTGCCTGCCAATGCCAGAACCAAGGTTCAGGATTTTGCCGACCTGGTGGCGGAAGAGATCCGGGTTCTGTCCATTGGGGATCTGCAGGCCATGCCCGCCGGACGGTACGCCCAGGAAATTCTCACCCAAGCAGGGGTGTTTGAGACGCTGCGGCCCAAGATGGTGTTTGCCAGCACGGTGCGGGAAATCTTAACGGCGGTAGAACAGGGCAATGCCGACGCTGGGATCCTGTTTACCTCGGATGCTCAGCTTTCAAATCGGGTGCGAGTAGTGGCTACGGCGGATCCCATTACGCCAATTATCTACCCGGTGGCATTGGTGCGCGATACTCCCGCCGGACAGTCTTACTTGGAGTTTTTAACCTCAGAAGAAGCAGCAGAGGTGTTTGTGAAGTACGGCTTTATCCGCCTGTGAGGGATCCCTCTGCAATGGCGCGGATGAGTTACTCCAAATGAGCGACTACGACCTATCCCCGCTTTGGATCTCCCTACGGATTGCCGGCTTGGCCACAGCTATCACCTTTGGGGTGGGGACGCTGGCGGCTTACGGGATGTTGCACTACCGAGGTCGCTGGCGCTCTCTCATCGAGGCCCTCTTGTTGGCGCCGCTGGTGTTGCCGCCCACCATGGTGGGCTTCCTGTTGCTGCTGCTGTTTGGCCGGCGAACCCTTCTGGGACAACTTTTGGCCTCGCTGAACTTGTCGGTCATCTTCACCTGGTATGCCGGGGTGATCACGGCAGCGGTGGTGGCCCTGCCCCTGATGTACCGCACGGCCCTGGGAGCTTTCCAGCAGATCGACCCGACGCTGGTGGCGGCAGCCCGCACCCTGGGAGCAAGTAGGGCCAAGATTTTTACGCGGGTGCTGATCCCACTGGCCTTGCCGGGGATCCTGGCGGGGATTACCCTCAGTTTTGCCCGCGCTCTGGGGGAGTTTGGCGCCACCTTGATGCTGGCAGGCAATATCCCGGGCCGCACGCAAACCCTATCCATGGCCATCTTCTTTGCCGTTCAGGCGGGGGACATGCGGGGGGCAGCCATTAGCTCGGCCTTGGTCTTGATGTTGTCCTTGGGGGTGATGACGGCAGTTAACCTTTGGTTTCAGCGACGGCCCTGGCAGCGACCTCCCTCTCGTCCTCTACAGGTTCTCACCAGAAGGGATCCGGATTTCTCAACTCCGGCCCCTCGCCTCTGGGTAGACATCTACAAGAAGCTGCCCCAGTTTGAGCTTCAGGCACAACTGAGCTGCGATGGGCGACCCCTGGGCTTGCTGGGGGCCTCTGGATCCGGCAAAAGCCTGCTTTTGCGCTGCATTGCCGGAATTGAAACCCCGGATGGGGGGCGCATTTTGCTCAACGAGCGGGCCCTGTTCGACGCCGAACAGGGGATCCGGCTGCCCCCCGCTCAGCGACGGGTAGGGGTGATCTTCCAGAACTACGCTCTGTTTCCCCATCTCACCGTTGCCCAGAACATCGCTTTTGGGATCCCTGCGGGCTTGAGCGAAGCGGAAAAACAAGAGCGGATCCAGGCCCAGCTGCGGTTGGTCAAGCTGAAGGGCTGGGAAAACCGCTATCCCACGGAGCTCTCCGGAGGACAGCAGCAGCGGGTGGCCCTGGCGCGAGCCTTGGCTTCTGAGCCGGAGATCTTGCTGCTGGATGAGCCTTTTTCTGCTTTGGATGCCCACCTGCGCAGCCAACTGGAGCAGGAGATGGGGGAAATCCTAGCGGGCTACAAGGGAGTCACGCTTTTGGTAACCCACAACATTGAGGAAGCCTTCCGCCTCTGCGGGGATCTGGCTGTAATGGAGCAGGGGCGAATCATTGCCCAGGGGGACAAGCGTCAGCTATTTGAGGCTCCCCCCTGCCTTAGTGTGGCGCAACTGACGGGTTGCAAAAACATCTCGCGGGCCAAGCTCCTGGGCCCTCAACGGGTGCTGGCCTTGGATTGGGGCTGTGAGCTGCAGGTACAGGGATCCCCAGCGGGAGAATACATCGCCATCCGCGCCCACCACCTCACCTTCAGGCCCGACGGGAAGCTGCCCAACACGTTTCCGGCTTGGCTGGTGAAGTGGAGCGAGACCCCCCACCGACTGACTCTCTTCTTTAGGCTGGGCGGTCCTCCTGCCCACCGCCAGGACTATCACCTGCAAGCTGAGGTGTGGCGGGAGCGCTGGCGCGAGGTGGAGACTTGGGGATCCCCCTGGTGGCTACAGTTGGATCCCCGGCATCTGAGGGTGTTTTGAGTCTGGAGCCCAGGAGTCAGGTGGGCTCGCCCAAGCGGTAGCCCCGCGGGGTAATCAGCCGCTCCCCATGGCGAAAGGTCTGGGAGTTGCCGATAAAGACCAGGGTGAGCATGTCCACCTCCTCTGGATCCAGCTCCCCCAGGGTGGTAAGGCGGAGAGTTTCGCCAGGGCGGTAGAGGTTGCGGGCCAAAGCCACAGGGGTATGGGCGGGCCGGGCCTGCAAAAAGATCTGCAGAGCCTTGAGGAAGGGATCCAGCCGCTGCCGGGAGCGGGGGTTGTAGAGGGCCACCACAAAATCGGCAGCTGCAGCCGCCTGCAGGCGTTTTGCAATCACTGGCCAGGGGGTAAGCAGATCCGAGAGGGAAATGGCGCAGAAGTCGTGCATCAGCGGAGCCCCCAGCCGGGCAGCAGCCGCCTGGAAGGCAGAGATCCCCGGCAGCACCTCCAGAGAAGGGCGGATCCCATCCCAGCCAGAGCGGACCAAGCACTCCAGCACCAAGCCCGCCATGCCGTAAATGCCGGCATCCCCCGAAGAAATCACCGCCACCTTCAGCCCCTGCTGCGCCCAAGCAATCGCCCGTTCGGCTCGCTGCAGCTCTTGGGTAATGGGAGAGGCCTCCCAAATTTGGCCGGGGTGCAAAAGGGGGGCCACCAAGTCTAGATAAAGCTGGTAGCCAATCACCACCTCAGCTTGGGCTAAAGCCAGGCGGGCGGCCAAGGTCAGTTGAGCGGGATCGCCGGGGCCGGTGCCAATAAGCCACAGATGGCCACTGCGAGGGGAATATTCCCGGGCAGCGCGGGCAATGGCCAGGGTACAGGCCCCTTCGGTTTTCGAGGTGAAGACCTGCTTGGGGCAGAGGAGGGTTGCTCCCCCAAAGGGCTCTACCTTCTCCGCAACACAGGATGGCCTCTCAGGAACCTTGTCACCTCTTCCCCAAGTCTGACAAGTCTGAGCTGCCAAGAGGGCAGCCGCCTCCGCTACCGAGGGGGTGCCCACCGCCTGCCGCACCGCCTCCGAAGGGTGGGGCACTGGGATCCCAGCCAAAGCCTCTGCCGGGAAAAACTCAATGGGCCAGCCGTGGGCCTGAGCCAGCTCCAAAAGACCCGGCTCGTCTTGCTTGAGCTCTAGGGTGGCCAGGCCGGCAATGGCCTCGAACGCCAGCCCCTGGGCCTGCAGCAGGCGGCGCAGGGATCCCTCTAGCCAAGCGCGGGTGGTGCCCCGCTCGCAGCCCACCCCCACCCACAGCACCCGCGGATGCCAGTGCACGGTTGGGATCCCCGTGGGAGGGGAGAGGTATTCCCCAATCCAGATCTGGGCAACGGGATGGGGAGGAGAGGAGGCCACTAGGGGATGATCTGCCGGCCAAGCTTGTCGCCAAAGCCGCGTGCCGCAGGTCTGGTGAACGGCCACCGGCTCTCCCCGCGTCAAGGCGGCTGCCACCCCGTTCCAATCTCCAGCGCCCCGCCGCCAGCCGTAGGGATCCCCCAGCAAATCCAAAGGCGGGATCCCCAGCCCCTCGGAAGCAGAGGTGAGAACCGGCTGGGCTCCCAAGGTAGCGGCCACCTGCCGCGCCAGGGCATCGGCCCCCCCCACATGTCCCCCGCACAGGCTAATAGCCCAGCGACCGGCTTCGTCCACCACCACCACCGCCGGATCCCGCTGCTTGTCCTGCAAGAGGGGGGCAATGAGCCGCACCACCGACCCTGCGGCCAAGATGAAGAGACAGCCCTGCACCTGGGGCCAGGTTTGGGCAACGGCTTCTGCTAGGGAGCCTGGCGCTGTGGGATCCTTGGGATCCCCGTAAGCCTGCCAGGGGGAGGGCAGCCCCTGCGGGTCAGCTTTGCTCCAGCAGCTCACCTCCTTGCCCAAGAGCGGGATCAGAGAGTTGGCCAACCGGCGGGCGCGCGGGCTGGGGGCAAACAGAGCGAGCTTCATCGAGGTGGGCCAAGGCTGAAACTTCCCCGGATCCTATACTGGACATAGAGCCACCCGCGAATGGACAAGTGCTGATGGTCATCCCACCCGGACTGATGCTGCCCCTGATCCCCCTGGAGGTTTTGCTCTCCACCAAGGGGCTGATGTTTTTGCTGCTATCGGCCTATGGGGGGGCCATGTGGACATTTTTAAGTGGCGCTCCCCGTGTCCACACCATCATCGTGCCGGACTTGGAGCAGGCCAGAGGGTTTTATGAGAAGGTGTTGAAACTGCCGGAAGCGGAGCTGCCCCTGCAGTACTACTACGGCTACGAGCAAAGCATGGTCGGCTACAGCCTAGGATCCGCTTACTTTCCAGGGGATATTGGCCTCAGTCCCCGCTTGGATGCCAAAGCCCGTCCCACCTCTGGGCCCACCCAATTGGATACCCCCGGACTTTGGTACCAACTCTCCGACAATGTTCAATTGCACGTGATCCCTGGCTCTACAGATCCCTATGCGGGGTCCGGTTCCTACGGCAACGCCTCTAGGCCTAGCTCCTCATCTGCTTCTGCTTACGGGACTGTACCGGCAGCGGGCCGCAGCAGCGGCGTTCGCTATCGCCATGTCAGCTATGAGCGGGAGTCCCTTAAGGCCCTTCTGAAGCGAATCAACAAACAAGGGATCCGCAACAGCATTCGCTCCGAGAAACCCTTTGTCTTTTGGGTGCGGGATCACCAGGGTCAGATCATCGAATTTGCCGAACTGAAAGGCTAGCGGGATCCTCTAAGATTGGTAAAGGAAAGCAAAAAGTCGGCGGTGGGGAGACGCCAACGGATGAAACGGGTGCTGCTGTTGGTGCTATGTTTGCTGTGGCTCGGGGTGTGGGGCGGCCAGCCGGCCGTGGCTCTGTCGCGGGCCAAGGACAATCCGGTGGTGAGCGTGCAATCCCCAGCCAAGGACTTCATCACCACCGAGTCGGGATTGCAATACTACGATATTGCTCAAGGCAGTGGGCCTTCGCCTCAGCCGGGGCAAACGGTGGTGGTCAACTACGTGGGCAAGCTACAGGATGGCACCATCTTCGATAGCTCCTACAAGCGCAATCAGCCTTTTGTCTTCACCTACGGAGTAGGGCAGGTGATCCGTGGCTGGGAGGAAGGGCTGGCCACTATGCGAGTGGGGGGCAAGCGGTACTTGCGCATTCCGCCGGAGTTGGCCTATGGCAGCCGCGGCGCCGGCGGCGTGATCCCCCCCAATGCCACCTTGGATTTTGAAGTGGAGCTCCTGGCCATCCAGTAGATTCAGATCTTGCAGAGACCGAATATCCAAGCGGCATTGGGCTTGTGCAGGAACTCCCTTCCCCGGAACTGTCTTCTTCTTGGCGGCCCAGTTCTCTAGCAGCAGATCCTGCCCTAGAAAAAGCTCGCCTGCGCCAGCACTTTCGCCAGCTACGGCAGAGGTTGGACAGATCCCTTATCAGCCAGAAGATCGTGGCTCATTTGGCCTCTTGCCCCCAACTTTTGGCCGCCAAAACCATCCTGGCCTATGTGGCCTTCGGCTCCGAGGTGGACTTGGGATCCCTGTTTGCCCTTTTTCCAGAGAAGCAGTGGGGGATCCCCCGTTGTCTGCCGCGGCGGCAAATGCAGTGGCACCGCTACCAGCCGGCTGAGCTTGTCCCCAACTGCTGGGGCTTGCTGGAGCCTTCTCCCGGCAGCACAGTTATCGACCCTGGCAAGGCGGATTTGATCCTGGTGCCCGCCCTGGCCTGCGATCGTTGGGGAAGGCGTTTGGGCTATGGCGGCGGCTATTACGACCGCTTTTTGGCCGCTTTGCCGGATCCCAGTGTGCCCAAGTGGGGCATCCTCCCCCAAGCCTGCTTGCTGGAGCAGCCCCTGCCTCAGGATCCTTGGGATCAGCGCCTGGATGGGATCCAAACCGAGGAGAGGTTCTACGAGACGGGGATCCCCTAGACTAAAGAGGGTGGGCCTTGGAGGAAAAACGATGAGCCAAGTTTGGAAGCCGGCGCAGTGGCTAACCCAAAAGCTGCGTCTTGTCTGCATGAGCTTTGGCTGTGTGGCATTGGCGGTGCTCTTGATGGGCTTTGGGGCGATCCCCCTGCAACTGAAGGATCTCCACGTCACCCCCTGTCCCGATACCCCCGAATACACCAACCTGGTGACCAGCAACGGCAACCCCATACCGGCCAGGTGCCTGTTCGTCGAAGGCACAGTGGTCAACCGCTCCAAAAATACCCTGCTGAACGCGGATGTCTTCGGTCGGCTTTACGATGCCAACGGCAACGAGGTTCTGCCGGAGCGTACCCGCCTGGGGGCCATTGCAGAAGTTCCTCCCGGCGAGAGCCCTTTTTCAATTCGCATCTCGGTGCCCATAACCAGCCCCCTGCCCCTCACCCTGGAGCAATTCAAGGCCAGCGGCTTCAGCGGTACCGTGCGCCGATGAGGTCCAAAGCTGGCGGCTGAACTCCACCTGGGTGGGGCGCTCAGGCAAATGGAGTTGCGCGACGACAGGCGGCGTTTGGGCGATCAGCCGGCCCCGGCGGAAGACATACAGGCAAGCTGGTTTCAGGCGAATGGCTTCGACGGCATCAGCAGCCTGGAGCACCACCAGATCGGCGTAGCAGCCGGGTTCCAGGCCGTAGCCTTCCAACCCCAGAATGCGGGCCGGGTTTTCTGTTACCGCCAAGAAACACTGGCGCATCTGCTCATAGCCTGTCAGGTGGGCGGCGTGGATGGCCATGTGGGCCACCTCCAGCATGTTGCCGCTGCCCAAAGGGTACCAGGGATCCATCACGCAATCCTGGCCAAAGGCTACCGTCAAGCCTGCGTCCATCAGCTCGGGCACCCGGGTCAGCCCCCGCCGCTTGGGGTAGGTATCGTGGCGACCTTGGATGACCATATTGACCAGCGGGTTGGCGATCACCCCCAGCTCTGCCTCGGCCATCAGGGGGATCAGTTTGCTGACGTAGTAGTTGTCCATCGAGTGCATCGAGGTTAGATGGGATCCGGCTACCCGCCCCTGCAAGCCCAGCCGCAGCGTTTCGTAGGCCAAGGTTTCCACATGGCGCGAAAGCGGATCGTCCGTCTCGTCGCAGTGCAGATCCACCCGCAGACCCCGCGCTGCTGCAATTTCACATAGGGCCCGCACCGAAGCTGCTCCCTCGGCCATCGTCCGCTCGAAGTGGGGGATCCCGCCCACCACCTCCACCCCCAAATCCAGAGCCTTCTCCAGAAGCTGCACCGCCCCTGGCGAGCGATAGTAGCCATCCTGAGGAAAGGCCACCAGTTGCAAATCCAAGTAGGGAGCCACTTTTTGCTTGACTTCCAGCAGCGCCCGCACCGCCAACAGGTTGGGATCGCACACATCCACATGGGTGCGGATGGCCAGGATCCCACGCGCCACTGCCCAGTCGCAATAGGTCAAGGCCCTCTCTATGACTGCCTCGGGGGTCAACAGCGGCTTCAACTCCCCCCAGAGGGCGATCCCTTCTAGCAAGGTGCCCGACTGGTTGATGCGCGGGATCCCATAGGTGAGGGTGGCATCCATGTGAAAGTGGGCATCCACGAAGGGGGGCGACACCAAGCGGTTGCTGACATCAATTTCTTGGGGGGCAGTGGCTTGTAAGTTGCTTTCCAGAGCCACAATGCGATCCCCCTGGATACCGATATCGATTCCCTTGCGGCCATCCGGCAAGTTGGCCCGGCGCAAAATGAGATCCATATGTTGTGGCTATTTGTTTGAACTTAGGATGGAAAGAAGCAACTACAGTTGACTGAATGATAGGCCAAATCAGATAAAGATGTCTTAAATTACCTCAAAGCCCGAATTTAGGAAACCAGTTGATTGGGTTATTGCTCACTTTATAAAAGAGGGCTGTAGTCCCCAACAGCATCCGGTTGTGCAAGATATCAACCAAGTAGTCAGAGGGATAATCTATCGAGAGCTGATTTGAGAGGACTTGGCCCTTACATCCATTCCAACCGTCAGCGAAACTTCGTTGTCCATTACAAACAAGCTCCTTCTCAAAAAATTGTATTTCAGGATACATATTTTCAGGGATCTCCCCCTTAGGATAAGCCGAGCAGTAACCCGATCTCGAAGTAACCTCAACAGAAGCGACTATGGCACGTTTAGAACTCTCCCGGCGGGACTTCTGCCTGCGTTCTGGGGCTTTCGTGGCTGGCCTGATGGGGAGCCGCTGGTTGGTTCGCGATGCCGCGGTGGCTCAAGGAACCAAGCTGAAGGTGGCCGGGGTTTATACGGTTCCCATTGAGCAGCAGTGGGTGAGCCGGATCCATAAAGCCTTGATGACCGCCCAGAAGCGGGGGGATATTGACTACACCTGGTCAGAGTCAGTTTCCAACACCGACTACCCACGGGTGCTGCGTCAGTATGCCGAGAGCGGCGTCCAACTGCTGGTGGGTGAGGTCTTCGGGGTGGAGCGGGAAGCGCGGGAAGTAGCCAAAGACTATCCCAAGGTCAGCTTCTTGATGGGATCCAGCCTCAAGCCGGATCCTGCCCTGAGCAATTTTGCCGTGTTTGACAACTACATCCACGAGCCTTCCTAAGCGGTGGCGACCCAGAACTTCTTGATATTCTCTGTGTCTCTTGTGATACACCTCAGCCACTACCTCACCAGAGGGAGAACCACGTTATCAATCCAAAGCACCGCTGGAAAAAAGTTGGCCACCTGCCTTGGGAGGATATCAACAGTTGGCTAGACAACCCTGAGAATCTCTGGGGCACTGGCGAGAGCAGCTATGCTGGGTGGAACAACCGGTTAAGTGTCGGGCGAGAAAGCGGAGTTTCTCTTTACCTTGTACCGGTCGAGCATTTGCGTCTGTTGGTTGGTTACAAGGCACCAGGATACCCGAATTCTAAGCGTAGAGTACGCGGCGAGTTTGTATACAAGGGAGTAAAATACTGCATGGATGTTACCGATCCTGTGATTGAACGGGATTTCCTAATGGGCGAAGACGGTCAATATGACATCCCCGATCCGGTGCTGTGTGTTAGCCTTAGCGATCCCTACTTGGGCTATTACTACAAGCTGATAGCGGCTGTTCTCTACTCAGGTCGACTCATATGAAATCAGAGATCTACACGATTGGTCACTCAAACCACGAGATTGATTTTTTCATAGACTTACTGCGCCAGTACAACATCACCGGTATTGGCGACGTTCGCTCACGTCCATATAGCCGTTACGTCCCTCAATATTCACAAGAAAAGTTGAAAAGTGCTTTAGCGGCAGCAGGTATTGCTTACGTCTTTCTGGGCAAAGAATTGGGAGGACGTAGCGAAAATCCGAGCTGCTATGATCAGGGTAGGATTCAGTATGAACGACTGGCAAATGAGCCAGCCTTCCTCGAAGGGATCGACCGTCTGATCCAAGGTTCTAGTCGGTATCGGATCGCACCGATGTGTGCTGAGAAAGACCCTATTGAATGTCATAGATCGTTGCTGGTGGCGCGTAAACTTTTTCAAAGTGGGATTCCGGTCAACCACATCTTGGCCAATGGCTCTTTGGAGACTCATGAGGCCCTAGAATCTCGTCTTCTTGCCCTTTGCAAACTTCCAGAGGGGGACTCGTTTAGAAGTCGGGAATAGTTTATAGCCGAAGCCTATCTCATTCAAGGCAGGCGTGTCGCCTATCGAGATGAGAAAATGTCAAAAAATGATGAGCGGAGCGCGAGGCCATGAAGATATTTACGATAGGGTTTACGAAGAAAAGTGCAGAGCAATTTTTTAATCGCTTAAAACAGCCTGGTCTGGTTCGAGTTGTTGATACTCGACTTAATAACACCTCGCAACTGGCGGGATTCACGAAAAAGAGGGATCTAGAGTTTTTTCTTCACGAGATCTGCAAGCTTGGATATGTTCATTTGCCGGAACTTGCACCAACTCAAGAGATTCTCGATGCTTACAAAGCCAGTGGTGAATGGTCTAACTACGAGAGACAGTTTTTGTCGCTGATGGCCGAGCGTCGTATCGAAGATCAAGTGGATAAAAGTATTCTCGATGGAGGGTGTCTGCTTTGTAGTGAAGCTACACCTGAGCACTGTCATCGTAGGCTGGTTGCTGAATATTTGCGCAGAAAATGGGGTGATGTTGAAATCGTGCATCTATAAAAGCCAAGAGCTGGCACTACGGCTTTTTCCGATTTATGCAGCTATTCCAAGTCGCAGCAGGATTCCGGCAACACGGAGCGAAAGGGATCCCTGACTGCCCAACCGATTTGGAAACTCTCTCACCGACAGCAAGCTCAATACAGGGATCCCCGCTTGGGCAGATCCAACACATTGACATCTTTGGGGTTGACCTTGAGCAGATGATGGGCGAGCAGGAAGCCTGTGATCGTCTGGGTTTGGCTGCCCCATGCGTACCTCGGTTGGGTCATGGAAGTATTCCGCCTACTTTTGTTCGGGAATGACCTTGGTTTGAATGTTGCACCCGTTGCTGATGACATCGCCGTACTGTTGCCCCCGCAACACTGGGCCAGTGTTTGCCACCGTTGCTTTTGGATCCCAAGTTCCTGCGGGCAGCTAGCGTGTATGGTAGATGAAAGCTTGTTTTTGGGTCTTTCCCCGTCCCCATGCCCAGGGCTAGCACCTCTCGCCATCAGACCGACCCCCGCTTCAGCTCTGCTATCGCTCCACGACGCTTTCCCGAACAGGCCAAAGGGTTAAAGCCCCACCAACAAAAGCAACTGCAACGGCTCTATCAACTGCGCCTACCCCCCAACCGCCTGGTGACGGTGGAGTTTGCCCAACGGCTGGGATCCCTGACCCAAGAGTTGGAAGGCCGGCCCATCAGCGTTTACCTCAACCGGCGCGGCCAGGTGATCCGCGTAGGGGTGGGATCCCCTTTTGAAACCCAGATTCCCGCTTGGGAATTGCCCCGCCAGGGGGCCGAGCGCCTATCCGGGATCCGCTGCATCACCACCCAAACGGGGGAAGGGGGTCCCGGTCGAAAAGCGCTGACGGCCATGGCCCTGCAGCGTCTAGACGCCCTCATCACCCTGTCGGTGTCCCCCTCAGGAGGACGGCTGCGCCGCGGGGGAGGAGCCACGGGCTTTGTCCACTGGGCCTACCTAGCCCATCTGGTGCCGGAGGGAGAGAGCCGCTGGCGGGTCTCTGAGCCTCTGCCTTTGGGGATCCTGGCAGAACAGGATCTGCAGGAGCTGGTGGCGGAGCTAGAAGATGGCTTTCGGCGCCAGTTGACCGCCCGCCAGGTGGATCTGGATCAGGATCGGGCCATCCTGGTGGGGCTGCAGGAGTCCGGGCAGAGCTACGAGGATCTCATGGATGGGTTGGCGGAGCTGAGCCGCCTGGTGGAGAGTGCCGGCGGACAGGTGCTGCAAGCCCTCTGGCAACGGCGGGAGGGACCCAACTCGGCCACGGTAATCGGATCCGGTAAGGTGCAAGAGCTGGCTCTGCTGGTCCAGGATCTGGGCGCCAACCTGGTGGTGTTCGACCGGGAACTTACCCCCAGCCAGGTGCGCACCTTGGAAGAGGCGGTGGGGGTGCGGGTGGTGGATCGCAGCGAGGTGATCTTGGATATTTTTGCCCAGCGGGCCAGAACCCGAGCCGGAAAATTGCAGGTGGAGCTGGCGCAACTGCAGTATTTGCTGCCTCGCCTGGCCGGTCGCGGTCGCACCATGTCTCGGTTAGGTGGGGGCATCGGCACCCGTGGCCCGGGGGAAACCCAACTGGAAATGGAGCGGCGGGCCATCCAGCGGCGCATCAGCAAGCTGCGGCAAGAGGTGGAAGAGCTGCGCCGCCACCGCCAGCGGCTGCGCCAACGGCGCGAGGCATCCCAAATTCCCGTGGTGGCCCTGGTGGGCTACACCAACGCCGGCAAATCCACCCTCCTCAATGCCCTCACCCATGCCCAGGTCTACGTGGCCGACCAACTCTTTGCCACCTTGGATCCCACTACCCGGCGGCTGGATCTGCCCAACCGGCAGGCGGTGCTGTTGACCGACACAGTGGGATTCCTAACCGAATTGCCAGACCAACTGGTGGATGCCTTTCAAGCTACCCTGGAAGAGGTGACGGAAGCCGATGCCCTACTACATGTGGTGGATCTCTCCCACCCCAACTGGGAGGGGCAAATCGAGGCGGTGGAAACATTGCTGGACGAGATGCCCTTGGCCACTGGTCCCCGCCAGCTGGTGTTCAACAAAATCGACCGCCTCGACCCCGAATGGGTGGAAGACGTCCGCCTGCTCTACCCCAAAGCCCTGTTTGTTTCCGCCGCCACCGGCCAAAACCTGGATCAGTTGCGCCACACCCTGGCCCAGTTTGCTACAGCCCTAAGTCCTAACCCCTTCGATTGGCAGGAACCCAAGGATCCCTAAAAGCATTCCATAAGGATTTCCAAACCTGCATAGCTCATCTTCATCCGCCGTCAACATAAACATTCAGTTACATTGAGATCAGGATTGTGACCCGACTTAAAGTTAGGGAGAGAACATGGCCACCACTGCAGTTGCACCTCAAGTCGCACCTCGCCTGGCCCAGCCCCATCTGACGCTGCAAACTCTGCCCATCGGGGCCGACACCCTTGCCATTCGCTCCCAAGATTGGGATCGGGATCGATTTGATATCGAATTTGCTCTGGAAAATGGCACCACCTACAACTCCTTCTTGATTCGCGGCGAGAAGGTGGCCCTCATCGACACCTCCCACGAGAAGTTTCGCCAGTTGTACCTGGATTGCCTGCAAGGGATCCTAGATCCTGCCCAGATCGACTACCTGGTGGTCAGCCACACCGAGCCAGATCACAGCGGCCTGGTTGGGGATCTGCTGGAGCTGGCGCCCCAGATGACGGTGGTGGCCTCCAAGGTGGCGGTGCAATTTCTGGAAGATCTGGTGCATCGGCCCTTCCAGCGGCTGGTGGTGAAACAGGGAGATCGCTTGGATCTGGGCAAGGGGCATGTCCTGGAATTTATCTCTGCCCCCAACTTGCACTGGCCCGACACCATCCTCACCTACGACCACGGCACCCAGATCCTCTACACCTGCGACGTGTTTGGGATGCACTACTGCGACGATTTCGCCTGGGACGAACATCCCCACCTGTTGCAGGCCGACTTCAAGCTCTACTACGACTGCCTCATGGGGCCCAACGCCCGCTCGGTGTTGTCCGCCCTGAAGCGCATGGAAGCCTTGCCTCCCATCGCTGCCATTGCTACCGGCCACGGCCCCCTACTGCGCCATCACCTGTCCGACTGGGTGGGGCAATATCGCACCTGGAGCCTCGAGCAGGCCAAAGCCGAGCGCCTGGTGGCAGTGTTCTACCTGTCCGGCTATGGCCAGGCGGAAACCTTGGCTCAAGCCATTGCCCGTGGGATCCAAAAAACCGGCATCCAGGTGGAGCTGGC
This sequence comes from Thermostichus sp. OS-CIW-32, assembly GCF_054060415.1. Taxonomy (NCBI): domain Bacteria; kingdom Bacillati; phylum Cyanobacteriota; class Cyanophyceae; order Thermostichales; family Thermostichaceae; genus Thermostichus; species Thermostichus sp. OS-CIW-32. Next base: position 42,513 of record NZ_JBSSDD010000014.1, read on the forward strand.
AGATTTGCGGCTGGTGGATGCCCACGAGGTGCGGGAGCTGATGAGCTTGGCCGCCGGTGTGGTGATAGGCATGCCGCCCCAATCAGGGCCTGAGGCCGCCACCACTCAAGTGCTGCTGAAAACCCTTTTGGCCTCTGCCCACAGCAAGCAAGGCTTTGGTCTGTTTGAGTCGGGCGGCGAAGATGATGAGTCGGTGTACCTCTGCCGCAACACCCTGCAGGAGATCGGCGCCAAAGAGGTGTTTGCCCCCATTCTGCTCAAGCAGCCTGCCGGCGAGGCTCTGCTGCAACTGGCCGAAGAAGCAGGTACCGATCTGGGGCAGTGGCTGACGCGGGATCGCAACATTCAGCAGATGAAAGCCTTGGATGCCGACTTGGATCGCGCCCTGGGCCGCATCAGCAATGGCCTCTACATCATCACTGCCCGCAAAGGGCAAGCCACCAGCGCCATGCTTGCCTCCTGGGTGGCCCAAGCCAGCACCGATCCGCCGGGGATCAGCATTGCAGTAGCCAAGGATCGGGCCATCGAATCCTTCCTGCAGGTGGGAGATACCTTCGTGTTAAACGTGCTGCAAGAAGGCCATTACCAACCCTTGATGCGCCACTTCCTGAAGAGATTTCCACCGGGGGCCGACCGCTTTGCCGGGATCAAGACCTACCCTGCTGCCAACGGATCCCCCATCTTGGCCGATGCTTTGGCCTACCTGGAGTGCCGTGTGGTGAGCCGCCTGGAAACCAGCGATCACTGGGTGGTGTACAGCACCTTGGAAGCCGGTCGGGTCTCCAGCCCAGAGGGCCTCACCGCCATCCACCACCGCAAGGTAGGGAATCATTACTAATACTGATAGTGAGCAGTGAGAAGAGAGAAGTGAGAGATAATTTCTCACTCCCAGCCCTTCTCCCTGGGGAAGCTGGGATCCCTGTAGCGAACAGACTCACAAATTCAATAGGACTGCCGATAGACCAACCCACTGGGATGTAGGAAAAAAGGGCTGTCTTCTCCCAGGCGGATCCCGATCTGCTCCAGCTGTTCCCCTTGGCGGGTCGCAGGCCCTAAGGGCAGCCCCTCTGTTCCCTGTTGAATCCTTTGGGATCCCTGCTGGGCTGGCCGATAAGGGACGCTGCCCAAACCCGAAGAGAGGGGATCCGAGGGGGCATACCTCTGTCGCCAGCGCTGGTAGGGGCTGACTTGGATCCCTGCCTTGTCCATCTGGGTTGTCGAGAGGGCAGAGGCAGGTGCTGACACCTCTGACAACTGCAGTGAAGAGGGCAGAAGGGCAACCGCCGGACATGGCTCAGCTTGTGCCCAAGCCCCCGGCGCAAAAAACAAGGCCAGAAGGCAGCCGCTCCAGCAAAAGAAGATGGCACGCCGCACGGGAAGATCCCTCCATAAGCTCAACCCAGCCGCTTCTCAGGCCATTTTCTGAAGAGGCAGGACTGAGAGCGCAGCTCCCATCTTGCCCATGCCAATTTGCAGGCCGAGTGAACGGGATCCCCTTGGCTGGGTGATCTGGATCAGCAGACCCACTCTTGACCCAAAAGTGCTGCGAGGCCCCCAGCTCATCCGCACCGCTAGAGCAACTGACTATAGGGGTGTATGGTCATTTCAATTCAAACTTCGATTCAAACTAGGACATTGCACCCACACCTCAAACAGTGAATGATTGAATGCACGAGGCCAGAAGGCTTTTCAAGGACTCCGTCCCGCTGGCGCGATCGGTAGTCCAGGCGTCTCACCCTAAACTGAAACGACCATAAAGCGCGGTGTCCCAAGCGAGATTTCAGCGGCAGGGCAGTCAACTGCTGAAAAAATGTGCTTTGAGTGCCAAAGTTTTGGCTTGTTTCCGCGAACGGTGCCCAAGGGCAAGGAGCATGTCATGAAACCGCGGATTTGCCAGGATAGTCTGCGCTGCTGACCCGTACATAGGCGTGCCAAGCCAAGTCCAGCAGGCCATCCAACACCGCTGCAGCCACTGCCGGGCCTCCTTTGCGTCCCTCAGTGCGGATGTGGGGCACCATGGAATCGGCTAGCTCCTGCTTGGCTTGCACCACGTTCACAAACCCAGCCGGCGTGGCGATGACCAGAGCAGGGGCCACCTCCTTCTTTCTAATCAGCTCCACCAAGGTGGAGAGGGCGGTCTGGGATTGGCCGATCACAAAGATCGCCTCAGGGTAGCGTTGGGCCAGGGTTTCCAAGCCCCAAGCGGAGCGGGTCTTGTCCCTTTGGGGACGGGTAATCGCTTCGCTGCTGCAATAGATGGGGTTGGAAAAGGTGTTCTGAACAGCCCAGGCAATGCCCACCTGTACCATCGGCTCATCGACCACAATGGTGGTACGCGCTGCCAGAGCCGCCGCTCCGGCCTGTAAGGCTTCGTTGCCAAAACGGATGAGGTGCAAGTACTCGAAGTCAGCAGTAGCATAAATAACCCGACGAACCACCTCATACTCAGCAGGAGAAAGCTCGTGCTTGCCCACCTCCTGGTCGATGATCATCAAACTCTCTGCATCGGTTACATGCCACTCCATCGGTTCCAGACCCCGCCCGCCGTTTATCCTCAGTAATGACAGGATTGTACCTGCAGAGGCTCCAATGGGTGGGAAAAACCATCGCTCAACCTGGGGGCCAGCCCATCCCCCGACCGCCCAGAACGTGAATGTGGAGATGAAAGACGGTTTGCCCGCCGTCTTCTCCTTCGTTGATCACCAATCGGTAGCCTTTATTTAAACCTGCCTCGGCAGCCACCCGCTGAGCGGTCAGCAGGAGATGTCCCAGCAATGCCTCATGTTCGGGCTTGGCCTGGGAAATGCCGGGGATGGGCTCTTTGGGCACCACCAAAATGTGGACAGGGGCTTGGGGGGCAATATCTTTGAAGGCCAGGGCTCTATCGTCTTCGTAAACGATTTGTGCAGGGATCTCCCTGCGAATAATCTTGCCGAAAACTGTGTCGCTCATGGGTGCTCACAAATTAGTTCTGCCCTTAGCCTACCTGCTAACCGCACATTCTCCCACCCAGGTGGCGAGAGTGGCGCTCGGCACCTACTGCTTCAGCAGCCATTCAAATTCCTGCCGCAGTGATTGAATATGCCCCACTCGCGAGACCAACAGCGCATCTCGCCCGGCATCGCGAAAACGAGAGCGCCACAAACTCACCAAATCGGGGTTGCTGCACCAAAAGCGGATAACAGCGTCGACCAACTGATCCAAGTCCCAGCCGCGCCGGGCCGGCACTTCCTCCACGGATCCCAGCAACGCATCGAGGGTGCAGGAGCTGGTACCCAGGTATTCCACCCCACAGGGCCGCTGGGCCAGCTTCTGTTGCTGATGAAAGAACTGTAGAGCAGGGGCGATGCCGATGATCTCGAAGGTGTAAACCATGTTGCTCCGCAACGCTGACGCGACTGGGCTCAGTCCTAACTTTTTGCGAAAATAAGGGTTCTCAAAAAATGGGGTTCAGCAGTCTCTCGACCGGTTTGAAGTCGGGATCCCTTCCCAACTGCCGTCGATCTCTGATTAGGCATTGATTATACCCAACTTGGGCAAGCTGCCAAGCCGGAAAAAACGCTGCCCTGCTGACGCGAGCGGCAGATAGAGACCTTATTGAGGGATCACGGCGACAGCGCTATTGCCTTGGTGTCCGGTGCATTTAGCTAGACCGCCGGGGAGCCCCGCCCTCTGTGCATCAGCGTGAGTGCGGGAGTATGTCACTGCTGCAGGGATCCTATCCAAGTTGGTATTGTGTCTTGGGTCTTTTCTTGAGTGGGGGGGAGTTGAAACTGAATGCGCGGCTGCCCTACCCCATAGGTGAGGGTGTAGCTCCACTGCAGGCAGCGCAGCCACAGGCGGGGGTAACGCGCTTCTAGCCAGGGCTGCAGGCGACGCAGCAGATTTGGAAGCCAGCCCCTGAGCAAAGCAGAGGTCAAGGCCAGGCCGGTATAGCTGAAGTAGGTGGGCAGCCACTGGGCAAAGCCTTTGGCCCCTACGGCCTCCCAGATCCACAGCAGCAGCCGTGGGTTTTGTAGGGCAGCTTTGATGGCCATGCGGTTAAAGGCCAGCCAGCCGGCCCGGTCTTTGATGAAATCGTCCACCACCTCCGGCGGCTCGGTGGCGAGAATGCCGAAAAAGCTGTTGAGAGTGGCATTGATGCGCTCGGGGGGCAGCACCTTGCCGGTGGGCACCATCATCCCCCGCGAGAAGAGCCAGGTGACGGCGGAGTTGCCCTGGTAGGCCCGGATCTGGGCTAAGTCTGCAGCCCTGAGCAGGTCGTGGCGCAGCGCCGTATCCAGCAGATCGCACAGGCGGGGGCAGTTGCGCACCAGGGATCCAAAGCCGGTAAAGCTAAGGGGCGATTGCATAGCCGCCGCATCCCCTATGAGCAGTATCCGGTCAAAGGGTTCCGAAGACTCCGCCCCGCTGCCGCGAACAGGGTGCCGGGGCTGGCCAAATCGTCCGGGGATATAGCCGAAGGTCGCTTTTTTCCACTGCAAGCGCTCTGGGTCGCAGCGGCGGTATTCCGGCAGAATAGTGAAAAAATCTTCGTACAGTTCCAGCAGGGATCCGGGGTTTTCCGGATGCACCTGGTGGTAGTGGAACAGATAAAAGGTAAGATCTTCGCCTGGGCCGGGGAACAGCTCCCAAATGAGTTGCCGACCGCGGCTGATGTCCCCGTGGCTGGCCAGAATGTCCCCAAACTGGGGATCCCATACCCCCGGCTCAAACCCCCCCGCAATGGTAGCCCCCACCGTGGGGCAGACGCTATCAAAAGCCCGATGGCGGTAAAGCTGCTGGGCAATGGGAGAGACTGTTCCCATAGCATCCACCACAAGGCGGGATCCCAGCCGAAACTCCTCGCCGGTGGGCAAATCCTTCAAAACCAGCGTGACGCCTTGTTCGCCAACATAGGCCCGCTGAAACTCGGTGCGCTCGTAGATAGCTCCCCCGCAGGAAGTGAGAATTTGGCCACAGAGCTGCAATAGCTTTTCCGCGTCAATGGCCAGATTGAGTACCGTCGGCGTGTGCAAAACGGGAGCGCGAACCGGGCTATTGCCGTCAAAAAACTTGTTGAACCCATCCGTGTATTCCCGCAGGATCAAGCTCTCCATCTGCTCGGCGCTCAAAAGGCCCAAATCCACCAGGGTTTGCAGCTCCCGCCGGGAGATGTTCCACTCGCGGTTCATGCGGCCAAAAGGGAGTCGCTCCACCAAGGCCACGCGGTAGCCCAAGCGAGCCATGGCCGCTCCATAGATGGCTCCCAGCGCTCCTCCCACGATGGCCAGATCCCACTCCACTGGGGCCGGCTCAGGGCCAGGCTGGCGAAACAAGACCGGCTGAGCAGGGCGGTGGGCTGCGTGGCAATGTTGCACTTCTTCCCGCCAGCGCTTTTCCCACCAGTACACCCGCTGCAGGTCAAATTCTCCATTGGGGATCCGCCGAAAATACTTCACCGTTTGCGGGTAGAAAGGCTCAAGCTGATCGAAGATGGATCCCCGGTTCAGGTCGATCTGGGGCAACTGCGGGTAGCGGTGGGGAAATTGGCTTTGAATGGCCTGTTCCAGCTCTCCCAGCCAGCGAGCTTGGCGGGGGAAGGGCTGTTCCGACCACTGGAACACCTTGAGATAGGTAGTGTTCAGCCCCGACCACAAGAAGAGGGCCAGCTCAGCGCCGGATCCCTGTAGGCGCAGGCCCGTGGGGGTAAGAACCTTCTGGCTGCCTTGGGGCAGGGGGATACACTCCTGTAGCCAGCGCAGCACTTGAGCACTATCGGGGCAAGGGATCTCGCGGTAGTAAAGGGAAGTAAGCACGGCGCCGAGATAAGAAACCGAGCAAATCTTTACCCATTGTGACATGAGGGGATCCCTTCCCCTTGCCGATCCCAGGGATCACCCCCTACCCAGGTTTCCCCCCAGCTGCAGATCTGCAGGGGTGTTGCAATTGGTGAGCATCCTCTCAAGGGACTCCGTCCCGCTGTCGGGAACGGTCAGGGGCAGGATGGCTGTTGGCACCTGGGACAACCAGCCCTGAAAGGATCTTCCTCCTGCCTGCAAGAAACTCTCCAGAGAACCTAGCTGCGCCAGGCGATAGAAGCCACACAGGGGCTCCCAGCCCCGCTGACTTTTGGGCAGGGCGGCCACCGTCTGAGGGGGCAGGGTGGCAAGGCGCTGTCGCCAATCCCCAAGAACCTGCTCCTGCAAGCAGGGCAGATCGCAGGCCAGCAGCAGGATCCACTCCGGGGGAGCAGCCAAGGTTTGTAGCCGCCGGATCCCCTCTTGAAAGGCCAGCAGCGGGCCTCGGTGTTGCTCCGCAATGCTGTCCCGACCACGTGGGTCTTGCCCGACCAGGGGGGGAACGTTTTCCCGCCAGAGGTGCCAACCGGGATCCACCACCGGCGCATAGCGCTCCGGCCAGGGGGTGAGGATGTAAACCGCGTCGGCGCAGGCTGCTGCCACCTGAGCCACCCGTCGCAGCAGGGGGATCCCATCCCAAAGCACCAAGGCTTTGTCGGATCCCATGCGGCGGCTGTTGCCCCCGGCCAAGATCAGAGCCACGACCGCAGGCGGGGAATCTTCAGACATCTTGGGCATGCGGCTTTTCCACAGGGTTGCCGAGCACCAGGTATGGGTGGGGGAATAGGATAGGGATCCCATCCTCTCCTCACTCTAGCCGCTATGTCTGAGCCCTCTGGTCGTCTGGTTTGGAACCACTCCACCCACATCTCAGGGTTGATCCCTGTTTTGGAACGCCTGACCCGGCAGGCCGGCATCAAGACCGTGACGCCGGGCGCTCTGTCCTGCAGTCGCGGGCGGATCCCCCAGTTGCAGTTGCGGGTTTCGGTGCCGATCCGGGGCGGGTACAAGCTGGTGGCCCGCAAGGGAAGCAGCGTGCAAGAGGTGTTTGTGGTAACGGATCTCAGCCAAACCGAGCTGGAGGCAGCCATTCTTCGCTGTTTGCAGTGAGCTCTTCTGGCAACGCAACCGAGCCTCGTTCTTGCTACACAACGCTGTCCCGATCCAGGACTCCGCCCTGCCAACGCGAATAGCACATCTGATTATGAGTCAATCTTATGTCTCGTACTAGCCTCAAGCCTGCCCGCATCAGTGCTGTTTTACCCGGATCCCTGGCAGCAGAAGCAGGCATTCGACCTGGAGAGGCCCTGGTCAGCATCAACGGCGAGCGCCCCCGCGATCTCATCGACTACCGCTTCCTGATCGCTGAGGAGTGTGTAAGCCTGGAGATCTTGAATAGCCAAGGGATCCCGCGCACAGTTGAGCTGGAGAAGGGAATCGACGAGGATCTGGGGCTAGAGTTTGAGACAGCCCTGTTCGATGGCCTGATCCAGTGCGCCAACGCTTGCCCCTTTTGCTTCATCGACCAACAACCTCCGGAAATGCGGGCAACGCTGCACCTCAAGGACGACGACTACCGCCTCAGCTTTCTCTACGGCAGCTACCTCACCCTCACCAACTTGCCTGCTGCCGAATGGGAGCGCATCGCTCGCCTGCGCCTTTCTCCCCTCTACGTGTCAGTGCATGCTACCGACCCGGAGCTGCGCAGCCGCTTGCTCAAAAACCCGCGGGCTGGCCTGATTTTGGAGCAGTTGGCCTGGTTTCGCCAGCATCGCTTGCAACTGCACGCACAGGTGGTGGTCTGCCCAGGCTGGAACGATGGGGATCACCTCACCCGCACACTCCTCGATTTGGCCGCCTTTCGCCGGCCCGTAGACGGGATCCCTACGGTGCTGTCGGCTGCTGTGGTGCCTGTGGGGCTGACCCGCTTTCGCCCCCCTGGAGATGAGCTGGTTCCTGTGGATGCAGCCAAGGCCCGAGAAGTGATCCGGCAGGTGGAAACTTTGCAGGTCGAGTTTCGGCAAACATTGGGATCCACCTTTGCCTGGCTGGCCGATGAGTGGTATCTGCTGGCGGGGTGGGAACTGCCACCGGCAGAGCACTATGAAGATTACCCCCAACTGGGGAATGGCGTGGGATCCCTGCGGCTTTTCCTCAGCAAGTTCGAGCAGCTCAAACTGCCGCCTGAGCTCCCTTCTCCCCTCAAGGTTCTGTGGGTGGTGGGCAATGCCGTAGAGCAAGCCTTCCAGCCTGTGGTGGAGCAGATGAACCGCATCCGCGGGCTGCAGTTGGATCTTTTGCCTATTGCCAGCCAATTTTGGGGACAAACCCTGACGGTAACCGGGCTGCTGACGGGCCAAGATGTCTTGAATGCCTTGAAATCGGTTGAAAACTTGGCGGCCTACGATGGGCTGCTGCTACCTCAGATTGCCCTTAAGGATGGGGAGCGCTTTTTGGACGATCTGACCTGGCAAGAGGTGCAGGCCCAGGTGGGGATCCCGGTGGTGCGGGTGGACGGCGGGCCGGCAGGCTTGGTGCAGGCGGTGCAACAGCTAGAACAGGGCTATGCCTACGGCACCCTGTGTTGTTCCGCAACGCTCGGGCGAAGGGAAACTGCACCGCTGACGCGACCAAGAACAGCTTTGAGCCGAGGATCCTGAGGCGATGCAGAGGTTGCGGCGAGGATTGTTTCTGCTGCTGGGGGTGGGGCTGGGGATCCTGGCCATCACGGCTTTGGCCTCTTTCTATGTAGATCTGGCCTGGTTTGCCGAGCTGCATGCTCTGCCGGTGCTGTGGACGCGGGTGATTGCCCGCTGGGGGCTGGGCCTGGGCGCTTTCCTCTTTGCCCTGGCGGTGACGGGATCCAACATCTGCTCCTGCTGGCGGGGGGCAACCTTGACCGGGGCCTGGGCGATTGCCACAGGTTTGAGTGTTTTCTTTGCTTGGTCTCTTTCCAATCACTGGTTCACGCTGTTGCTCTGGCTGAACCAGGGGCCCGTCGGGGAGTCGGATCCCATTTTCAACCGCGATCTCAGTTTTTTTCTCTTCAGCCTGCCTTTCTGGGAGACGCTGCAGCAGTGGTGCTTCAACCTGGTGCTGCTCACCTTGATTGCCGTTGTCCTCATCTACTTGGTAGAGCTGGGGCTTTCCGAGCAACGGCTGACCTTGGCCCTTTCTCTCTATGCCCAGCGGCACTTGCTGATCTTGGGGGGATCCCTGTTTCTCATTCGCGCCTGGGGCCATTGGCTGGAGCGCTACGAGCTGCTCTATTCCACCCGCGGCGTTGTGTTTGGGGCCGGTTTTGCCGATGTGCATGCAACCTTGCCGGCCACGACCTTGATGAGCGGGGTGGCGGGCTTGACGGCAGTGGGGTTCTGGGTTTTGGCCCGCCAGGGGATCCGCCTCAACCTTCCTTTCCTCAAGTCCTGGTGCCCTTCCTGGGCCAGCTCTCTCCTGGCGCCGGCCATCCTCTGGGGGGCCTACCTGGGGTTTGGGCTGCTAACCACCCAACTTTATCCCCAACTGGTGCAGACCTTCTTGGTCACCCCCAACGAGCTGGAGCTGGAGCGCCCCTACATCGAGGACAACATCCGTTTTACCCGTGCTGGCTTTGGCCTGGCCGATGTCGAAGTCCAACCCTTCCCGGAAGGGGGATCCCTCACCTGGGAGATCCTGCAGCAGAATCAATCCACCCTGAGCAACGTGCGCCTCTGGGATGCGGATCCCCTATTGGCCACCTACCGCCAACTGCAAGAAATCCGCCCCTACTACCAATTTCCCTATGTGAATGTGGATCGCTACCGCATTGGGGGAGAATTGCGCCAAGTTATGCATGCCGCCCGCGAGCTGGACTTTGCCCAGGTGCCCCCCGCCGCCCAAACCTGGGTTAACCGGCGGTTTTTCTACACCCACGGCTATGGCCTCACCCTCAGCCCGGTGAATGTGGTGACCCCTGAAGGCCTGCCGGATTTTTTCCTATCGGATATTCCGCCGCGGGTTTCTCCCCGCTACCCTGAGGTGGCCTCCGTCTTGCGGGTGGAGCAGCCGGCCCTCTACTATGGCGAGCTGACCACCACCGATGTTTTCGTGGGCGCTGAGGCGCGGGAATTGGACTACCCTGCAGCAGAGCGCTATGTGTACAGCAGCTACCAGGGCAGCGGTGGCGTGCCCATTCCCCACCTCTGGCAGCGGTTTCTCTACGCCTGGCATTTTGGCGATCTGCGCATCCTTCTCAGCCGCGAGCTATCTTCTGCCACCCGCTTTCTCTATCGCCGCCAAATCCGCGAGCGCATCCGTCGGGTGATGCCCTTTTTGCTCTACGACCGGGATCCCTACCTGGTCATTCAAGGCGGCAAGCTCTACTGGTTTTTCGATGCCTATACCACCAGCAGCCGCTACCCCTACTCGGAGCACCTGCCCGGCTTTCCCTTCAACTACATCCGCAACTCGGTCAAGGCGGTGATGGACGCCTACAACGGCAGCATCGATTGGTACATTGCCGACCCTCGGGATCCCCTCATCCAAGCCTACGCCCGCATCTACCCCACCCTCTTCAAGCCTCTGGAGGCAATGCCGGAGCCGCTGCGGCAACACATCCGCTATCCCCAAGACCTCTTCCGCCTGCAAGCGCAGCAGTTTGCCACCTACCACATGACGGATCCCCGCCTCTTCTACAACCGCGAGGATCAATGGCAGATCCCCGGCCAGTTCCGCAATCGACGGCGCATCCCCATGCAGCCGCAGTATCTCATTCTCACCTTGCCGAGGGATCCCCAAGGGGTTGCAAACCACACTCCTGAGTTCGTCCTCCTCTCCCCCTATGCCCCTGTTAACAAGCAGAACATGGTGGCTTGGATAGCGGCCCGCTGCGACGGGGAAAACTACGGCAAGCTCCTGGTGTACGAGTTTTCCAAGCAACGGCTCATCTATGGCCCGGAACAGGTGGAAGCACGGGTCAATCAGGATCCCTTAATCTCCGAGCAAATTTCCCTCTGGAACCAGCATGGGTCGCGGGTGAACCTGGGCACGCTGCTGGTCATTCCTATCGAGACTTCTTTGCTCTATGTTCAGCCCCTTTACATCGAAGCAGAACAGGGCCGCTTGCCTCAGCTCACCCGGGTGATCGCTGCCTACGAAGACCGGGTGGTGATGGAACCGACTCTCGGCCAGGCCTTAGAAGCCCTCTTTCTGCCGAGGGGCAGCCGATAGAGAAAGGGATCCCCTCCTCATTTTTGAGGCAGGTGGTTGACGAAACTTAACGGATGTTTTAAGTTTAGGTTGTCAATCTTCGCGCTTCCTTAGGGAAGTTTGTCCTCATGACTACTGTTATCCAACGTCGCTCAACCAGCAACGTGTGGGAGCAGTTCTGCGAGTGGGTCACCTCCACCGATAACCGCCTTTACATTGGCTGGTTTGGGGTGCTGATGATTCCCACCCTCCTGACTGCCACCACCTGCTTTATCATCGCCTTCATTGGGGCTCCGCCGGTGGACATTGACGG
>NZ_JBSSDD010000015.1:0-36406 GCF_054060415.1 Thermostichus sp. OS-CIW-32
GTCGTTGCACCGCTCAATCGTATTCTTGGCCTATGCGTGATGACAACGATATTCACATGGCCGGCACTGCGTTTTTAAAGGGCGTCGGCTACGGTGGGCGTCGGCTACGGTCGGCGCTATCCTTCCCTGCCCTGAAGGACGGGGCTTGCCGCGCCTTTTGGTCAAGTTTCTGAAGCCTACACCAGCAAGACCTATAGTTGGAGTGCCGAGAAGGCTCAGAGGGCATTCGTATGCACCGAGACCTGAATGGCGCATGGGGGATTTTCCTGCATGCTTAGGTAGAACTGCCCTGTTCCGGCAATCTGCATTGGTGAAAGATGCTAGCTTTTTTAGCATCCAGTAGCCCAAAAAGTGCGGACTATGGTCAAGCGTGTGCGGTTGGATCCCATTGCCCAAGTGTCTGAAATCGCCACCAACAGCAATTTGCTCTCGGTACTGTTGCAGGAAGAGCTGAATGTGTTGAAAGAGTGCGGCGGGCGCGGCCTCTGTGCCACCTGCCATGTGTACGTTAAGGAAGGGATGGAGTCTTTGTCTCCGGTGAGCAAGCGGGAGCAGCGCACCCTGGAGGCGATCACCACCTGCAAGCCCAACTCCCGCCTGGCCTGCCAAGCGCGCGTGCTGGGGGAAGGGGTGGTGGTGGAATTGCCTGCCGGGATGTACATCAATGCTTTTCAGGATATCGAGGCGTTGATCGGTCGGCGGGCCGAACAGCCGCTTTTGCACCCTGTAACCGGCGCCATTTTGGTGCAGGAGGGTAAACTGATCACCCGCTCGGTGCTGGAATCGGTGAAAGGGCTGGATCTGGATATCCAAGAAGCGTTGGCTCGGAGCAGCCAGGAGTTTTGAAATTGTGATCGCGACAGCGGGCCGGAGTCCTTTCCCATCCTTTAGGCCAGTTTGAGCCACTTGGCCACCCCATCTATACAGAGAGCATTCTTGGGCCTTGGGCACTCCATCATGACAAGGCATTTTCCTTCCTAATGATGAGCTGATGATGAGATGAGTACCCCTATGCCCCCTGTGTTTCTTGGGATCGATCTGGGCACTTCTGGGATGCGGGTGGTGGCCCTCTCAGAGCAGGGGGAGGTGGTGGCCAAAAGCGAGCGCCAGTGGGATCCCCCAGAGACCAATCCGGGCCGCTGGTTGCGAACCCTGAAAGCCCTTTTGGGACAACTGACCGCGCAACTGGGGGAGCAGTATTCCATTGCAGCTCTGAGTGCTTGCAGCACTTCCGGCACCATTCTGCCGGTGGATGGTCGAGGCATGCCGTTGGAACAGGCGTGGCTGTATTCTGACCCACGGGGCCAGGCTCAGGCCAAGCAATTGGGGATCCCTGCCAGTTGGGGTCTCAGCCGTTGGCTGTGGTGGGCGGAAGCCTATCCTGATCAGTATCGAGACAGCTACTTGGCCCATCCGGCGGACTTTTTGCTGAGCCAACTGGGGGGGCGCAGGCAGGTGACCGATCACACCCATGCCCTCAAGAGCGGTTTCGACCTGGAGGCCTACACCTGGCCTCAGGAGTGGTTGGCGCGGCAGGGCCTAAACCCCAAGCATTTCCCCGAGGTGGTGCCGCCGGGAACGGTTTTAGGAACGGTGCGAACAGACTGGGGGTTGGGGCCGGAAGTGCTGATCGCGGCAGGGATCACCGATGGCTGTGCCGGGCAACTGGCGGCAGGGGCTATTCGCTTGGGGCAGGTTTCCACCAGCTTGGGCACAACCCTCATTTTCAAGGCCAACAGTCCGGATCCCATACAAACCCCAAGCATCTATTCCCATTTGCACCCGGACAGTGCTCCGCACCGCTGTCGCGAACGAATGGTTTGGTGGCCGGGAGCCGCCTCTTTTTGTGGAGGCGGAGTTTTGCCTCATTACTTCCCCGACGGCAACCTGCAAATGCTGGATCAGCAAGCTCAGGCTTATCTGCCCACCGGGCTGGTCAGCTATCCCCTTTGTCAGCCGGGAGAGCGTTTTCCCATTGTCGATCCCCAGTTTGCCGGGTTCTTGCCGGAGGCAGAAGAGGGATCCCCCCGTTTTTACGCTGCTTTGTTGGAGGGGGTAGCGATGGTGGAGCGGCTGGGGCTGGAAACGTTGGCCGCTCAAGGGATCCCAGTGCCAGAGCAGAGCCCGATTTTCACCACCGGTGGAGGCAGCAAAAGCCCTCTCTGGTTGCGCCTACGCGCCAGCATCCTTGCTCGTCCCTTGGCTGTGGTGAAACACCCGGAGCCGGCTGTGGGGGCAGCCATCTTGGCCGCTTCTGCCTATTGGTGCTGCTCTGTCCAACAGGCTGCCGATCGATTGGTACAGGTAGAACGCTATGTTCAACCGGATCCAGAGTGGGTGAAGTCTTACGCAGAGATCTACTCGGTCTTTCACAGCCGCCTGAGCAACCTGCTTTGACATGTTCCCTGCTCTACTGGCTTGCTTCCCCGTAGCGGTAGGGTGAGGATTCTTGTTACTGGTTCCACAATAGCCCTGGCCGCAAAGGACCCCGTCCCGCTTTCGCCAGTAGGTTTCCCCTCTAAAACAGCGATGATGGTTTCCCAGTTGTTCAGGCTACAGACTTATGACTATGTAAGTATTAAGCGGTCACGGGATACAGCTGCCTACCTACGTTTTTTGAGCTTCGTGAATGCTCAGCCGTGGAAACGAGATTCTTTTTAAACGGAAATGAAATATTTTCGTTGCATTGCTTCCTAACTTTCCTTCTCTCCTAACTAGAGAGAAGCTAGGGGTGAGGGTCGGCAGCGAGGTGTCTCAATCTTGTTTGAAGCGACTGTAAAAGCATTCTGACATCGAAAAGCAGGGATCCCCGCTTGGGGATCCCCGATTGGTATGGCCGGAGCTGCAAGCCAAGCTAGGGCTGCCGCCGGAAGCTCTTGACTTCTAAAACCGGCCCTACCTGAGCCACCGTCACCATGTCTTCTCTGATCTGTCCCTGGATGGTGACCTCTAGCCCCTCTTGCAAGAGCTCTTTGGGGGCACGGAAAAGGGCGTAGTGCTCGCCGGAAGGCAGCGTCAGCACCCACACTCCCCCTTCGATATCCAGGAACTGGATGGTACCGCTGTACTCTTGCATCACTGCCTCAGCGCCAGCCCAGTTGCCGTGGATTGAGATTCCGTAGCCGCTTGCGCTCCCAAGTAGGCCAGGCCCAGGCAGAGCAAGCCATTGAAGAGCAAGAAGGAGCGACCCAACCAAGCAGAGGATCCAAGCCATAGCACCCCCTCATAAAACAGGGATCCGGACAAGAGCAGATGCGAGGCCATGCCGATGCACAAGCCAATCACCGCCCAGCGCCAGCGCCGATGGCCCAGGAGCAGCAACATCAACAGGCCTGGGATCAACACGCTGGCAAATAGGGGGTTCAAGGCATTGGTCTGGGCAAAGGCGGTGCCCAACTCCGGCAGGGAGCTACCCGCCAATTGGAAGGGCCAACGGGGGCCACCGACAATCGCCAACCCCTGCAAGGGGAAAAGACCGGCACTGCCCAAAAGCATCCCAGCCAGCAAAGGCACCGTCTGCAGCAGCCGCTTGGGAGCCAGCCACCAGCGGATCAGCACCAGGATAATGTAGCCGCCCACCACCATCAGCAGCTTCGGCACCAGAGCAATCGGGCCACCATCGAACCAGAAGCGTGGGTTGAGGTAGCCATTGTTGTTCAGGTACTGCAGGAAGTCCTTCAACCAGAGCACCAAGGGGTTTTCCTCCTGTTGCCCTGTGGCCCTGGCCAGCGCCTTGGCTGCATCCAAACGACCAGCCCCGTAGAAGTTCTGTTTGTCGCCGGGCACTGGGGTAGCCGACATTTTCAGCACTTCCTCCACCTTGTCCGGGTCTTTGATGCCCTGAGCCTGGATCAGAGCTGCCACACCGGCTACGTGGGGAGTGGCCATGCTGGTGCCTTGGAAGTAGGCAAAGACCGGCTCGTTGGGGTTACGACGATTGATGGTTTGCTGCAGAATGCCGTACTCGGGGTGATCAGGCGTTTTGGCTCCGCCGGGAGCAGAGATGTCCACCCCCACCCCATAGTTGGAGTAGGGGGCTTTCTCCCCGTTGGGCCCCGTGGCTGAGACAGCGATCACATGCGGGTAACGGGCCGGGTAGCTCACCTGGTTGGAGTTTTCGTTGCCAGCGGCTGCGATCACCGTCACCCCCTTACTGTGGGCATAGGCCACCGCCTCCTCCATCAGTTGGGCAGAAGCGCGGCTACCCAGGCTGAGGTTGATGATCGTAGCCCCGTGGTCGGCAGCATAGCGGATCCCTTCCACCACATCCGACAGGGATCCAAAGCCATTGGCATCCAACACCCGTACCGGCATGATCTTGGCCTTGAAGGCAATGCCGGCTACACCCAAGACATTGTTGGTGGATTGGGCGATGGTTCCCGCCACATGGGTGCCGTGGCCGTTGAGGTCTTCCGGCTCCTCATCGTCATCCACAAAGTCATAGCCCTTCACAAATTGGGTTTGGGCCAGGTCGGGAACTCGGGTTACTCCCGTGTCCACCACGGCTACCGTCACCCCTTCCCCTTGGGAGATGTCCCAGGCTTCCGGCATGCGGATGGCCCTGAGGTTCCATTGCTGGGGATAGAGGCGGTCGTTGGGCACGAAAGCCGCCTGGAATTGATAGTTGGGGTGAGCATACTCGATCAAAGCTTCGTCGGTGAGCCGCTTAACCAGCCGCCGCGTGGATCCCAGGTGGTTGGCATCCACGTCAAACAGGTAGATCGCTTCTTGGCGGGCAAAAGCGCTGTCGCTGCTGGGGCGGAGCGTCAAGTGATACTCTTTAGCGATGGCGGCAATCTGACTGGGGGTGGCCGTGTTTACAAAATTGACCACGATGCTGTCGTAGGGGGCGGATCCCTTGCCGCAAGCCGTCAACAGCAAGGCCATCAAGCCGGCGCAGCAAAGACCCAACCAGCGTCTGAATTTCATAATTCACGCCCTCGGGATCCAAAATTGTTGCAACCAGTATGCCCTCTGGATTGACAATTGACGAGATGAGAGCCGGCATGGGGGCAAAATTGCCAAAAGGTGCAACCTTCGCCGCGCAAGAAGGGATCCCAGCCCTGCCGAGAAAGTGCTATGACAAGATGAGCGTAAACTGCCGCCAGAAGGGGGGAATCGGGATCGATGGATAGAGTCTTGCAGCTCATGATCCAGGGTTGGTACTACTCCATCCCCCTGTTGACGTTCTCGGTCTTCTCAGTGGCCTGTTGCATTGAGCGGGTGCTGTTTTGGTGGAAGATCACCCATCGGCAGGAGGAGGTGGTGCAGCAAGCCCTGAGCCAGTACCGCCGCAACCCACGCGCTGCCCAGTATTTGCTGGAGCAAAATGCCGATCTGCCGATTGCCCGCATCTTTTTGGCCGGGTTGGAGCTGAACGAGGCCAGCCCGGAAGATTTTAAGCTGGCTCTGGAAACGGCCCTGGCGGCAGAAGTGCCTCTGCTGAAGCGCTTCAACACTGTCTTCGACACCGTAATCACCGTTGCCCCCTTCTTGGGCTTGTTGGGCACGGTCACCGGCATCATCCAGATCCTCAGCTCCATTCAACTGGGGGATATCGGCGGCACCGATACCCAGGGGGTAGGTCGGGGGATCGCCGAAGCCTTGTACTCGACGGCCTTTGGACTGATTGTGGCTATTCCCACCCTGTTGATTTCCAACGTCTTCCGCTCTTTGTACCTGCGGCAACTCTCTAAGATCCAAGAGTACGGCGGCATGCTGGAGCTGCTGCATCGGCAGCGGCAAGAGATGCAGGCCCAACAGCTTTCCCAGTATTCCTACACCCAATCTAGCCCCAGTGGCAGCTCCACCCTTCCCCCCTACTCCTCGCTTGAGCCCTCCTAACCTATGCGCATCCCCGAAGAGAACTTCCGAGCTGGCGAGATCAACATCGTGCCCCTGATCGATGTCATCTTCTCGATCCTGGTGTTTTTCGTGATTGCCAGCCTGGTGCTCACCCGCTCCGAGGCTCTGGATGTCAACCTGCCGGATGCCACTACAGCTGAAGTTCGTCTGCAGCCGGATGTAACGGTGAGCCTGACGGCGGAAGGACAGATTGCTGTCAATCAGGAGAAGATTGCCGATATCTCTGCTCTGATCCCAGCAGTGGAACGCATCCTGGCCGAGAAGCCGGCTGAAGGGCGGCGCTTGGTGGTGATCAACGCTGATTTGGCCCTCTCCCACGGCAAGGTGGTGGAGGTGATGGATACCCTGCAGCGGGTGCCCAATGTCAGCCTGGCAATTGCCGCCCGCCGCCCCAGCAGTAATCGGTAGCCAGCTTAGGATTTGGGCCAGTTTTGTCAAATATAGTCATTTCAGGTTAGGGTGAGACGCCTAGGCTACTGGTCGCGCCAGCGGGACCGAGTCCTTGAAAAACCTTCTGGCCCTCTGCATTATCGCTCCGCAACGCTATTGCTCTGCAACGCCGACGCGACCAACGTTTGGGGTGTGGGTGCAGTGTCCTGGTTTAAATCGAAATGACCATAGACCCAGTTTTCCGGTAAGCTCATTTGCTAACCCGCTCTCTAGCCTGGGGGTGAGGGGTCATCCTGCGCCCAGCACCTGAATCAGGAGTGCCTTTTGCACATGTAGGCGATTTTCCGCCTGATCCCACACGCGGGACTGGGATCCCTCCAATACTTCAGTGGTGATTTCCTCTTCCCGGTGGGCCGGCAGGCAGTGCAGCACAATGGCTTGCGGATCCGCCCGTTGCAGCAGCTCGGCATTGACCTGGTAGGGCAGAAAGGTGGCCTTGCGGGCCTCGGCCTCAGCTTCTTGACCCATGCTGGCCCACACGTCGGTATAGACCACCTGAGCTCCAGAGACGGCTTCCTGGGGATCCTGCAGCACCAACACCTGGGATCCCTGGGCCAGAGCGCAGGCTTGCTCCACCACTGCCGCATTCGGTTCGTAACCGGGGGGGGTGGCGACGCGGATGTGGATCCCGCTCATGGCACAGCCCAGCAGCAGGGAGTGGGCAACGTTGTTGCCATCGCCGCAATAGGCCAGGGTCAGTCCCGCCAATTGGCCAAAGTTCTCCTGAATGGTGAGCAGATCAGCCAACACCTGACAGGGGTGAAACTGATCGGTGAGGGCGTTGATCACCGGAACATCGGCATACTCGGCAAAGGTTTCCAGCTCCTTCTGGTCGTAGGTGCGAATGGCGATCACATCCAGGTAGCGGGAGAGGACGCGGGCCGTGTCCTGCAGGGGCTCGCCGCGGCTCACCTGCATCACCGTCGGCACCAGATCCAGGGTGCTGCCTCCGCACTGGGCCATGGCTGCCGTAAAACTGGCGCGGGTGCGGGTAGAAGCCTTCTGAAACAACAGCCCCAACACCCGACCCCGCAGCTCCACCCGATAGGGATCCCGCTTTAATTCAGCCGCCTGGGCTAGCAGGGCCGACAGCTCTGCCGGGGTTAGGTCGCTGAGCTTGAGCAGATCCCGTCCGGCCAAGTTTATGGATCCCGCGATCTTCGACCCCGCCATTGTGCTACGCGCCACCTACAGAAACAATAAAAGCATCCCCAGCCCGGCGCTGGTCAACACTCCTCGAATAACTCGAATGAGAAGAGTCTTAATAGTCTTAAATAGCTTGGGCCTCGGCTTAACCCCAGTCTCAGGAGTGCCAGATCTGAGACCCATCAAAACCGCCCCCAACACCGGCTAACGTGAAGAGGAACGAATGACCTCCTGGGCCTGTTGCCGACGGGCAGAGATCTGAGCCTGCAGAGCCTGGATGGCAGCAGCATACTGTGGGTCGGCTGGGGTGGCCACCAATTCTCGGTTCTGGCTGAGCCGCTTCAGATCTTCCTCGGACAATTCCACCAAAATGTCGGGGGTAATGCCCTTGTGGTCGATGTCGTTACCGTTGGGAGTGCGATAACGGGCAATGGTTACCGCCAGCCCAGATCCATCGGACAGGGGATGCACCGACTGCACCAGGCCCTTGCCGAAAGTTTGCGTGCCGACAATCACGGCGCGACGGTTATCCTGCAGAGCCCCCGACAGAATCTCGCTGGCGCTGGCCGAGCCACCATCCACCAAAACGGCCAAAGGTTTATCGGTAAGGGCCGTGTTGTTGGCCGTCAGGCGATCCTGCTCCCCTTGGCGGTTCACCGTCGAGACAATGCTGCCCCGGTTAATCCACATGCGGGCAATCTCGGCGCTGGAGTAGAGCAGGCCCCCTGGGTTGGCGCGCAAATCCAGAACGTAGGCGGCTACCCCTTGTTTTTCCAGCTCGCGAATGGCTTGGCGCATCTTCTCGGCGGCGTTGCCGGAAAACTGGGTAATCCGGATATAGCCAATGGGCAGGCCGTTTTCCTCGTGAACCTCGTAGCGCACGGTGGCCAGCTCAATTCTTTCCCGCACCAAATCGAACACCTTTAGCCCTTCCCCCTCGCGGCGAATGGTCAGCCGCACCCGCGTACCCGGCTCGCCCCGAATGAGGTTGACTGCAGCGTTGGTGTCCATGCCTTCGGTGGACTTGTCGTCGATGCGCACGATCACGTCTTTGGATTTGATCCCGGCCCGGTCGGCAGGAGACCCTTCAATGGGGGAGATCACCACCAGCTCGTTCGTCTCTTGATCCATGCCCAGCGTGATCCCCACCCCGGTCAGCTCGCCGGATGTATCGATTTGCATGCTGGCAAACTGATCCGGATCCAGAAAGCGGGTGTAGGGATCGTTCAGTTTCTTCAGGGCTTCCCGGATGGCCGCGTAGGCATCTTCTCGGGTGGCATACTCTCGGCTGAGCAGATCTCGCCGCACCGCTTCCCAATCCAGGGAATTAAAAGACGGATCCACGTATTCCCGGTTAACAATTTGCCAAACCTCGTCCACCACTTCCTTGGGATCCCGGCGAAACCCCGCCCAACCCGGCATAGATAGCTGCACGCCGACCAGCGATACCGCTGTCATCACTGCAGCCGTTGCACTGACCACAAACCCACGCTTTCTCATTGGCTCTCCTGGAAGGCGCTAAATCGAGGTTGACGAGGTGGATCTCTAATCGTCAGGGAACTGGGTTTCGAGCAAGGGTCTTCCCCTATCCAAACTTCAGCTTAGAAGCATCGAGAGCAAGGAAAGGCTCCCCTGCTGCAGCAAGTGGGATCCGGATTTTGGTAGGCTACAGATAACCCCAACCGACTGTGCCCAACCTAGCATAGGGATCCCTTCCGGGGGTGCTTCTAGGATCACAGTTCAACACAACTTTGTTACAACCTATCATCGCAACCCTTTTCTTCCAAATGGGCACTTTGCCCCCTTTCTGACTCTATGTCCCTTGCCACCGATTGCCCCAGCTCGCTTGCCTCTGCTTCAGACCGCCCGCTGCTGTCCCAAGTGCAGTTGGCCCGCGCTGCTGCCCAACACACGGCCACCTTGCCCACGGCTATTAAGAATGCCGCTCTGGAGGCCATGGCCACTGCCTTGTTGGAGCACCAAGAGTCTATCTTGGCCGCCAACCAGGCGGATTTGGAGCGGGCAGCGGAGATGGTGAAAGCCGGGGAGTTGTCGGCATCTGCCTATGCTCGCCTGAAGCTGGACGCCCACAAACTGGCAGATATGGTGGCCGGAGTGCGGCAGGTGATCCGGCTGGGGGATCCGGTGGGCCGAGCTTTGCTGATCCGGGAACTGGACGAGGGGCTGATCTTGGAACGGCGCACCTACCCTTTGGGGGTGCTGGGGGTGATCTTCGAGTCGCGGCCCGATGCTCTGGTGCAAATTGCTGCCCTGGCGGTGAAAACCGGCAATAGCGTCTTGCTCAAGGGGGGATCCGAAGCTTTGCTCTCCTGTCAAGCCTTGATGGCGGCCATCCAGGCGGGCCTGCAGCAGATCCCAGAGTTTCCCCAGGGATCCCTGCAGTTGCTCACCAGCCGCGCTGAGGTCAAGGCCCTACTGCAACTGGAGGGGCTGGTAGACCTGATCATCCCCCGCGGCTCCAGTAGCTTTGTCCGCTACATCCTGGAGAATACCCGCATCCCGGTATTGGGCCATGCCGATGGCCTGTGTCACCTATACGTGGATCGGGCAGCGAACGTGGACATGGCAATCAAGCTGACGGTGGACAGCAAAACCCAGTACCCCGCCGCCTGCAATGCCATCGAGACCCTGTTGGTCCACAAGGCCATAGCCCCCCACTTTTTACCTCTGGCGGTCAAGGCCCTGCGGGAGAGGGGGGTGGAATTGCGGGGGGATCCCCTCTGCCGCGAGCTGGTGCCGGATCTGATCCCGGCCACCGAGGACGACTGGAGCACCGAGTATGCCGATTTGATCCTCTCTATTAAAGTGGTGGGCTCCCTTGACGAGGCCATTGCCCACATCCAGCAGTACGGATCCCGCCATACCGAGGCGATTGTGACCGAAGATGCCGCCGCCGCCCGGCGATTTCTGGATGAAGTGGATGCAGCGGGGGTCTTTCACAACGCTTCCACCCGCTTTGCCGACGGGTTTCGCTACGGCTTTGGGGCAGAAGTGGGCATCAGCACCCAAAAACTGCCGCCGCGCGGCCCGGTGGGCTTGGAAGGCTTGGTGACTTACCGCTACCAACTGCGAGGGCAAGGACATCTTGTAGCCGACTACACAGGCCCCCAGGCGCGACCTTTTCAACATCGGGATCGCCTGAACAACACCGGCTTAGCTTAGCTGCAAAAGCCGGCTGTACAAACCGGCTGTACAAAGCAGTCGTTCACAAAAACCGTTCTCCTCGTCTTCGCGGCTCCAGGTTGAGGTAAATTAAAAAATAGCTTCGTGATTGCCAAGGGTTGCGCTTTGCGGCGCGCTATGGTGTGACAATGGACTACCGGGTTCCGGGTTTGATGTTATGGGCTTGAGCGCCCTAGATGTAGCGCTTTGCATTTTGGCCTTTTGTTATTTCGATTAGGAGCTTCGCTGGATCATGCCTGTGCGTCTGTATGTTGGAAATCTGCCGGAAGAGGTGGATCGTCAGGCACTGGAGAAGCTCTTTCGCTCTGCCGGTGAGGTCATTTCCACCAAGGTGATCCGGGATCGGAAGACAGGCAAATGCCGCGGCTTCGGCTTTGTAACGGTGAACACCGAAGAGCAGGCGCAGCAGTACATCGAAAAGTTCAACGGCCACAGCTTTGGGGATGTCAACTTGCGCATTGAGCTCGCCCAGCCGCGCGACCGAGGGGAAGAAGGCGAATCCAAAACAGCGACCTCTGAGCCTTCATCCAAAGAGTCCAGAGGTTCCAAAGATTCCAGAGCGTCCAGAGATTCTGAGGCCAAGGGCTCTAAAGAGTCGGCAGAAAACCCTGCCCCCAGCAAAAAGCAACGCCAGCGCGGCAATAAGGGTGGGCGCTCCACCGTCGTCGCCGAAAGTGAGGCAGCCTCTGAGCCGGATCCCCGCTGGGCCAGCCAGTTGCAGCGGATCAAGGAGCAGCTTCTGCAGGTCACCAATTCCTAACCCCCCCGAACGAGTGATAGACACTGTTGGGATCTGACGGTAGGCTGGGTGAGTTGCGACGGCTTTAGGCATGTTTGAGAGGGGGGTTGGGATGCATAGGCTGGTGAGGATTTTTCGCGCTTGGGGGCGGAGCTTGGCCCGGGCTGGACTTTTGTTCGGGCTGGTGGTTCTGCTGGGAGTGGGAAGTGGAGCTCCGGTTTTCCTACCAGCGGCGGCGGCTGCCCCGGCAGATTTGGAAGAGCAGGTGCTGCAGATCATTCGAAAGAACCCCCAGGTGATTCTGGAGGCCGTACAGGAATACCAGCAGCGACAGTACCAGGAGCAGCAGCAACAACAGCAGCGGCTGGCGGAAGAATTTGGCCGTCAACTGCGGGAGAACCCACGCGCCGTCATCGGAGATTCCCCTCGACTGGGATCCGACGCTCTGCGGTTAGTGTTGGTGGAGTTCTCCGATTTTCAATGCCCCTTCTGCGCCCGCGCCCACAGCACCCTCAAGCAGTTCATGGCCGACCACGGGGATGAGGTGACCTTGGTGTACAAGCACCTGCCCCTGACCAGCATCCACCCAGAAGCGATGTCGGCTGCCCGGGCTGCTTGGGCCGCCCAACGTCAAGGTAAGTTTTGGGAGTTTCACGACGAGCTGTTTGCCAACCAATCTCAGCTTGGGGATGGGTTTTATGTGGCCACTGCTGAGAAGCTGGGCCTGAATATAGAAAAATTCAATCGGGATCGGCGCAGTCGGGCGGCAGAACGCGCCATTCAGCGAGATATCGACCTGGCCTCTCAACTGGGCATCGGTGGCACTCCCCATTTCATCTTGAACGGCATTGCCTTCTCCGGTGCGCAGCCGCTGGAGGTGTTTGAGCAGACGCTGCAGCAGGCCAAGCAAGCCCTCTAGGAAAAATGCTCCGCACTGCTATTGAAACAGGTGGTGTATTGCAAACAGGTGGTGCAACGGCTGGCCTATCCTTCTTACCAGCCTCGCCCAGTTGCCCAAACGCTCCGTCCTTGAGGAGGGCTTTACGGTAGGCTCAGGGCAGTGGCAGGGTAGTCAACCGCTCTATTCGCCCAAGCGGGCTGTAGGCTTTGACAAGCCAGTAGGGTGGGGAGTATGTCAAAAGCAGAAACTCACCCAAGTCGCCATTTGGGCCGAATGGGGATCCCCAACGGCAGGGAAGGAGGAGAGCGTTTATGGCGGAAGTGGCTCTTGGCTACTCCACGGGCAGGATGCGGGCATCGAACCCTGCTTCGGCCAGAGAGCGCCGCGCCTGTTCGGCGTTGGCCCGTTGCCGGTAGGTGCCCACCTGAATCACTGAGCCCCGCAGGAAGGCATCAGGGGCAAACTGTTGCAGCTTGGGTAGGGCCTCTTCCCCAGCCGGCACCACCACCCAAAATCCGCTGCCACCTTCTTCCCCAGGAGGAACAGCCTGGGCAGGCGAGGAGGAGACGGGATCCGCTTGCAAAAGAGGCTGAGAGCGGCGCAGATCGGCGGGGAAGATCCCCGCTTCATAGCCTT
The DNA here is from genome assembly GCF_054060415.1 of Thermostichus sp. OS-CIW-32. Taxonomy (NCBI): domain Bacteria; kingdom Bacillati; phylum Cyanobacteriota; class Cyanophyceae; order Thermostichales; family Thermostichaceae; genus Thermostichus; species Thermostichus sp. OS-CIW-32. The sequence continues at coordinate 12,942 of NZ_JBSSDD010000015.1, forward strand.
GGCCGGCCAAGTAACGCACCTGCTCGGCGGCAGCAGCAGGGTCGGCGAACCCACCCGTGCGCACCACCCGCAGGTCATCGTAGATCAAGGGCAGGGATCCCTCTAGGAGTTGTTTTAGCGCAGGCCATTTCTCCCCGGTGGGATCGGCCACCAACACCCAATAGCGCTCTCCTTGTGCTGGGTTGGAGATGGGATCCCGGCCAGCATTTTCTCCTACCAGCGACACCGCCACTGCCGGTAACCCCTGAGCGGTTAGCCAGCGGGCTTGATCCTGGGCCAACGACAGGCGGGAGAAGGTTCCCGTTTGCAAAGCAACCTGGCCGCGGTACTGCACCACGGTGGCTCCTGGAAAGAAGCGGCGCACCCGTTCTTCCAAACGGGGATCACCGGTGGGGTTGGGCACGTGGGTGGCAAAGGGACGCTGGGGATCCAAGGGCGGAGCGGTTGGCGTCGGCGGCACAGAGGCTTTTGAGCTGGCAGCAGGGCGGCTGGGTGCTGCTTGGGCAGGAAAAGCAGGGGGCAGAGGGGGATCCGTCTCTTGGCGGCTCACCACCCGCACCGATAACCCCAGCCGTTCCAGGTCGGCCTGACGGCGTTGAGCATGGCTACGGTTGATGAATGTCCCCGCCAGAATGAAAACCTGCCTATCCCCTTGCACAAAATAGGCATCCGGCACCTGGGTGCGCACCTGAGCCAACTCCGCCGCCCCATCCGCCAGTACATGCACTTGGTAACGGGTCAGGGCCAAAGCAGCCGGCAGGACGTTCCCATTAACGGCGTGGAGCACAAGGGCAAAGGCCGCCAGGGATCCGGCAAAGAGGGCCGGTTGCGCTGGCAACAGGGGTACGGAGCATTTCAGCCAGCCGTAGTCCTGACGGGTGTTGCACATGGGATCCATCTCCTCTGGCGGGATTGGCGGCAACTCAAACCTCTGCATCCGGGATGGAGTCTTTGCCTGGGCCTGCGGGGATCCCCCACAGTGCCAGAGCTCGCAGTTCACCCCCTTGCGGGAAGGACAACTCAAAGCTAGCGTAAGCCGAAGTTTGGGCAAGGCTGTGCCAGGGATGGGCTTGCAGATGCCGCCCACCACCGATAGAATGCTCCGCACTGCCACCGCAAAGATGCAGCCCAGTTGGGTTCACGGGAGAAACACAGATCTAGTGCATCTCCAGTATAGATAGGCTGGCAAGACTCTATCGCTATGGCTTGTCGGGGAGTTTGTTTCAGAGGCGACGGCGGCGGGATGGAGTCCTCGCCACAAGGGTGCGGGATCCCCCCAGGGCAAAGCGGATGATCTCCGTCTTGTACTGCTGCGAGCCCTCGGTGTAGCGGGCAAGCTGAATGGCGGATCCCTGGCCGGAAGGAAGCAAGAACCGTTCGCGACAGTGGTGGGCAGCACTCTCTGGAGTTTCCGCTTCGAGGGCAATGAAAAACCGCAGACGCAGCAGCACTTCCAACTTGGACAAGTGCTCGGTTTGCTCTGGCACCAAGCGGCCTAACGAGATTTGTAGGCGCGGCCTGCGTCGCCGAGATCCGGGGCGGCCCCAAAGCTGCTGGGCCAGTGTCCACAGAGAGGTCTGCTCAGAGGACTTGACCAACAGCTTTAAGCCTGTCAGCGGGTTAAGGCCATAGGTAAGCAGTAGAGAATACATCGACAGCAGGGAAGAGCAGAGGAGCGTTTTGGGTTAACGTCAAAAGGATAGCCCACATGCCAACTGTAGCACTGCCTACCCCCTGTCCCCATCCAAGCCCTACGCTTTGCTATGGCCGGGATCCCTGCTCAACGCTGGCTGTTTCATCCTGTGGACAAGTTGACTGCCCAGAGCTTGGCCGAGGCAGTGGGGATCTCGCCCATATTGGCTCAGATCTTACTCAATCGCGGGCTCTCCAGCCCTGCTGCCGTGCGGCAGTACCTGCAGCCGGATCCCGCCCACCTGCCTCCACCCAGTCAGGATTTTGCCGATTTGCCCCTGGCGGTGGACTTGCTGGACGGGGCGATTCGCCGACAAGAGCCCATCGCCATTTGCGGCGACTACGATGCCGACGGCATGACCAGCACGGCCCTGCTGCTGCGGGCTTTGCGGGGCACTCCTTCCGGTTGCGGAGCACCCGTGCATTACCGCATCCCCAGCCGCATGACGGAGGGCTATGGCCTCAACAGCCGCATGGTGCAAGAGCTGCACCGAGAGGGGGTGCGCCTCATTCTCACCGTGGACAACGGCATCTCCGCCCACGAGCCCATCCAACTGGCCAAAGCTCTGGGCTTGACGGTAATCGTGACGGATCACCACGATTTGCCGCCCCAGTTGCCCCCTGCCGATGCCATCCTCAATCCCAAGCAGCTCCCCGTTTCTTCTCCCTATCGGGGGATGGCCGGGGTGGGGGTTGCCTACCTCCTGGCCCAGGCGCTGGCCGAGCGCCGTGGTGATGGCCATTTGCAGCGGGTAGCCCTGGAACTGTTTACTGTGGGCACCATTGCCGATCTGGCGCCGCTGACGGGGGTTAACCGCCTTTGGGTGCGGCAGGGGCTGCACCTCTTGCCCACCTCCCAGGTGGCAGGGATCCGCGCCCTTCTGCAGGTGATGGGCATGCAGGGATCCCTGGAGGGGCTGCGGCCTGAGTGGATTGGGTTTGGCCTGGGGCCCCGCATCAACGCCGTTGGGCGAATTGGCCGGGCGAGAATGGGGATCCAGTTGCTGATTACCGACGATCCCCAGCAGGCAGAGAAACTGGCCCGCCGCTGCGAACGGCTCAACCAGGTGCGGCAGCAGATGTGCGAGCGCATCGAGGCAGAAGCCCTAGAGCAAATTGCCCAGCAAGGCCGGGATTTGCAGCAGGAACGGGTATTGACGATTTTGGGATCCCCTCAGCAGAAATGGCATAAAGGGGTGATCGGCATTGTGGCCTCGCGGTTGGCAGAGCGTTTTGGCTGTCCGGTGTTCATCGGCAGCCAGTCGCGGCAAGGGGAGATCAGTGGCTCGGCGCGGCAGGGGATCCCCGAGTTTGACGTGTTTCAAGCGTTGGAGTTTTGCAAGGATCTGTTCACCAAGCACGGCGGCCACCCCGCTGCCGGGGGATTTAGCCTGAGAGCAGAAGACTGGCCTTTTTTTGAAGAACGATTGCGGCAGTTTGCCCAACAGCAGTTGCAGCCGGAGCAGATCCAGCCGCTGGTGCAAATCGATGCCGAAGTGTCGCTGTCAGATCTCACCCTTGACCTCTATCGAGAGCTCCAGCATCTGCAGCCCTGTGGCATCGGCAATCCTGAGCCGGTCTTCTGCAGCCGCAACCTGCAGGTTCTGCAACAGCAGCGATTTGGCCCAGTTCCCGGCCACCTGAAGCTGCTGCTCCGGGATCCTGCTCTCCCTACGCAACGCTCCCATGGGTTACGTGCTACTCGGACGGAGTCCTCTTGTCCGGGCAGGAGCGACTCAGCTGTCAAAACCTCCAGTTACGACACTGATGGGTTATCGCTGGGCAACGCTTTGGGCAACACTTTGGCGAACGGGTCAGCAGTGGGGAGCACAAACCCGAGGCCACAGCGCCCCCTCTGGGCCATCCGTTGGCGGGGAGCGGAAACCCATCCGCTGCCGGAGCGAGTTGATGTAGCCTACACGCTCAAGGCCAAAACATGGCAGGGAGAAACCCAACTGGAGCTGGAAATTGTCGGGATTCGACCTGCCCAAGAGGCTGCCACTGCCGGCAACCCCCCTCTCGAGAAAACAGCGCCCCGCACCCCTGATGGGAGCAAGTCTCCCATCTCCCCCGCCTCTCTGGATGCCACTCCTCCCATGCCCAACTCCAAGCCCTCGACTGGCTCCCAGAGGGGGACAGAGCCCTCACCTCTGTTGATCTGGCGCCCCACCCCCCAGCCCACCCAGCCTTTGCGTTGGCAAGCTGTAGACCGATTTTCTGTCCTCTGGCCTCAGGCGCAGGGAACCATCCTGTTCTACGGCTTCCGCCGCCCCTCGCTGGTCTTGTCTTCAAGGCCTACGGCCCGCTATCGCGAACGGCGGTACCTGACTCTCCACTACGACCGTCCCCAAGCCGGCCACCGCTATGATCAACTCTGGTTGTGGAGCTGGCCCCCTTCTCTGGATCACCTCAAGTGGCTGCTCTGTTGCACCCCCAGCAGCGAGCTGTTGATTGCCGTCCATCAGCAAGCGGTGCCCCTGCCCTCCGCTGCCAGCTTGCAACGCCAGCTCCGCCAATACCTGCAAACCCGCAGCCAGGTGGATCTGCTGCGCTTGGCCCAGCAGTGGTGGCTGTCTCCGGCAGTGTTGGTGGCAGGATTACGCTCCCTGGGGTACGCCTGCCCGGATTTTGGCCCCACGGGATCCCTCGACGAAGAACTGGAAGCCCAGCAAGCTTGGTACAGCAGCTCCTGGCAGCAGGTTGCCGCCCTGCTTCAGGGATCCCACCTGGATTCTTCTGCGGCTGATTCTCATGGGGATTAAGCTGCTGCTCGGCTCCGACTACCACGGCAGCCCTCGGCTGATCCGGCAGGCCCTTGCCCATCTGCCGGAGGTGGATGCTTACATCAACTGCGGGGATTTCTGTTCCAAGGCCGGCAAACCTTCCCGCAAGGCCACCCAGGGCTTTCATCCGGCAGCCCAAGCAGAGGTGGTTCATCTGCAATCCTTTTTGGCGGCAGTGGAGAGCCTGGGCAAACCCTGGCTCTTTTTACCTGGCAACCACGATCCAGCAGCTTCGGTTTTGAATTCGCTGGTTGGCTGTTGGGGGCGGGCCATCACCCAGTCCTGCTGCTTTGAGTGGCTGGGGTTACAGGTTTTGGCTGTGCCCTGGACTCCCCCCTGTGGCTGGAGCTGGTCTCTCACCTCCGCCCATTTGCAGGAGCTGCTCGCCCTCTACAGTCAACCCCCCCGGCCCATTGACCTGCTGCTCACCCATGCTCCGCCGCGAGGCTTTTTGGATGAAGGCGGGAAGTGGTATCACCGTCGCACACCCACTTTGCGCCCCCTTTTGGAACAGCTGCAGCCGCGCTACTACATCTGCGGACACATGCATTGGGATGGGGGCAAGGTAGAGCGGTGCGGATCCACACTGGTGATCAACACAGCCCTGCACAACATGGTTCTCGAGATCCATTAGGTAGGGATCCCTTGGACAGCCTTCCGCCTCCTCAGATTTCCACTCGTAGGAACCTTCCATGACCCGTCCTTTGATCTTGGCCAGCAGTAGCCCCGGCAAATGGCGCGAGTTCAATGCCTTTTTCCAGGCCCATGCCCCTGCTTGGGAGCTGCGCCGCATGCCCTCAGAAATTGAGGTGGAAGAAACCGGCACCACCTTTGCCGAAAATGCCCTTCTCAAAGCCAGAGCCGTGGCCAAGTCTCTGGGGGAGTGGGCCATTGCCGACGATTCCGGCTTAGCGGTAGAAGCCCTTGGCGGTGCCCCTGGGATCCGCTCGGCTCGCTATGCCCCCAACGATGCTGCCCGCATCGAGCGGTTGCTTAGGGAAATGGAAGGGATCCCAAATCGCCGAGCCACCTTTCACTGCGCCATCGCCCTGGTGGATCCCCAAGGTGTAGTGCATGCCCTGGTGGAAGGGGTATGCTCGGGAGAGATCTTGACCCAGCCGCGGGGAGAGGGGGGGTTTGGCTATGACCCCCTGTTTTGGGTGCCCGAAGTGGGGCTAACCTTTGCCGAGATGAGCCCAGCTCAAAAAGAGGCCATCGGCCACCGAGGCCGAGCCTTGCGCGCCTTGAAAGCGCAGTTGCCTCTCCTGGAGAAGCGTATGGGCTGGCTTGGATCCCAGCAATAGCCCCCGATGTCCTGGCTGGGGAGCTGCTAGGATACAGTAGTTGCTTCCCTTCGGGGGAGTGAAATTGAAAGCCGTCTTGCCTTGGCAGCTGAGGGGAGCGCTCGAAGAACTATGGGTTTTTCTGAGTTTGAGGATCAAGATCCCATTGCAGCAGCGGAACGGACTGCTGCCCCCGATCCCAGCCGCCATTCCCCGGATTCTGCCGGTGAGGAAGCCGCGGTCTCCTCGGTTGCAAACTCTGGTGAAGGAAGGGAGCGCCAAGGTCGTCGTTCTCCACCCCCTTTGCCGGAAGAGGGCTCAACCTTTGCAGGCGCAGAAGATTGGCTGGACGTTCGCGGTAGCGGGACGGAGTCCTTGGAGAATGGGCGGGATAGCTACAGGGAGTCCGCGCAAGGGGCCACTTCTCGCCCTTCCAACCGCTCCCCCCAGACTGGCCGAGACGAGGGGTCTCGTGTTGACAGCGAAAAGGGGGGGCAGAAAGCCGCTGCGGGATCCCCCAAAGCTGGTGAGCGCCCTGGGCAAGCGCTAGTTCCCCGCCGTTCTGTCTCCGGCAGCCGAGGTTACGACGGATCCGCTCGTTCCTCTGCCTTTCGCGGTAGCGGGACGGAGTCCTTTGTTGGCCGGGGGGAATCCGGCTACCGCAGTGACTACAGCCGTTCCGCGGCTTACGGCTACACCTCCAGCTATGTTGGCGGTGGGGGATATGGCGGTGGTGGGCGAGGCGGCAGCTCCAGCGGGGGGGTCTCCTCCTCCGATCTGACGATCCTGCTGGTGGTGGCCCTGCTGGCCTTCTTCGGGGGATTCGCTATCCGCAACATCTTCGCCGAGTCGGGCGGCTTTGACGATGAGCGCCCCATCCGCGCTGCCAATGTGCCCGCAGCCTTTCGCGATTTTTGCTTTGCCTATAACGGCACTGCCTCCTTCACCGTGGTGCAACTGACCAGCGTTTCTGCTCTGACCATGGCCTCAGTGCCCGTTTACAAGATGGATACTTGCACCATCCCCGTCAGCCAAACGGCCAATGCCCTCCAAGCTTTGGGCATCCGCGGCCGGGCCAACACCTTGGGCCCCCAGCTGGGGGGATCCAACCTCACCCTGATCCAGCTCCCCTTGGCCAGCAGTTTGGCACGCGCCGTCTACAACCAGTTTCCCGGCTTGGCCGCTCAAGGCAACGAGGCGCAGGTCTTGTCCCAACTGGAAACCACCATCAACAACGCCCTGCGCTCCAACATCGAAGGGTTAGCCCTGCAAAGCCTGGAGCCCACCAACATCCCCGACGTCTACGTGATGGTGCCGGGGCACTCCTTTAATTTGCAGCCCCAACTCAACCTGCGCTAACCCTCTTGCAGAGGACGACGGTGTGTTCATCACCCTAGAAGGCGGGGAAGGGGTGGGCAAAACCACCCAACAGGCCCTCTTGGTTGAGCGGCTGCGCCAAGAAGGCTACGCTTGCCTGTGTACCCGCGAGCCGGGGGGCACGGCGCTGGGCAAAACGCTGCGGGAGCTGTTGCTGCACGGGGATCCCTTTAGCCCTCTGGCGGAGTTGCTCCTGTACGCGGCGGATCGGGCTGAACACGTGAGCAAAGTCATCGCGCCGGCTCTGGCGGCAGGGCAGGTGGTGGTTTGTGACCGCTTTACCGATTCCACCTTGGCCTATCAAGGCTATGGCCGGGGCATAGATCTGGATCTGATCCGGCAGCTCAACCGATGGGTCACCGACGGGCTGCAGCCGGATCTCACCCTGTGGCTGGATCTGCCCCCCGAGGTGGGGCTAGAACGGGCTCGCTCCCGTTCTTCTGGCGCAGTTGAGCTAGCGGTGCAGAGCACTAACGAGCAAGAAGGCCTAGAGTTCCACCGGCGGGTTTACTGCGGATTCGAAACCCTGGCTGCCGCAGAACCACAGCGGATTGTCCGCATTTCAGCCCAGGGATCCCCCCTGGAGGTGGCTGCCCGCCTCTGGTCAGTGGTCGAACCCCGCCTACCACTTGTGACAGCAGGCCGGGAGCCCTAGACTCTGTTCCGCTGACGGGAATGGCGCGACAGGCCAAAGCTCGCGACAGTTTCCCTGGCCACAGCCTGCTCGGTTTACCAAGGTTAAGATTAGGTTAAAAAGGAAGAGGCGGGGGTAACCTCAAGCTATTCTGGATGACCTATGTGAAAAGAGCCTGCTGCTCTCTTGGTTCTCGTTTTGGGTAGAGGAGACTGGCTGTGGACGCTGTTGCTGCTGAGCTGAAAACCGATCGCGTCAGCGGGACGGAGTCCTTGCACTTGACCTTGCCCTCATCTGCGCCCTTGCCAACCGTGGCCGCCTGGGCCCACCAGCTGTTGAGCCAGCAATGGCAGCGGCTGCAGAAACACGTAAGGCGAGTTCTGGCTCAGCATCCAGAGGCGGCAGAATCTCTCCACCAAATCCGGGTGACCTTGCGCCGTATTGGCACTTGGGTGCAGGTGTTTCAGGGATCCGTCCGGCTGCCCAAGCCTCTCAAGCCCAAACGCCTGCAAAAGCTGGCCAGTGCTTTGGGCAAGCAGCGGGATCTGGACGTGCTGCTGGAAATCCTGCAGGAACCTTGCTGGGAAGGGATCCCGGCAGCCCAGCAGGCAGAACTGGAGAAGCTAAAACAAGATCTGCAGCAACGTCGAACCCAAGCCGAGAAACGCTCCCGCCGCATTCTTGAAGATGCTGACTTCCTGGCGTTTCAAGCTGCCTGCGAGCAGTGGCTGGCTCACCCCCGCTATAAGCCCCAGGCGGAGCTGCCTTTGCCGGAAAGCTTGCCCCACTTGCTGACTCCCCTGCTGGCCCAGTGGCTGCTGCAGCCAGGCTGGCGGATCCCTGCTTTCCCCGCAACGGAAGCCCAGGCTGAGCAACTGCACGAGCTGCGCAAGGCCACCAAACGGCTGCGCTATCAGGTGGAGTTTTTTGCGCCCTTTTACGGGGAAACCATGCAAGATTGGATAGCAACCCTGAAGTGCTTGCAGGATCAACTGGGCCGCTTTAACGATTTGCAGGTTTTGCAAGGCGAGCTGCCTGCAGACTCAGACCTACAAACCCTTCTCCAGGAACAACAAAAACTAGCCCTCCAGGAGTGGCCTGAGCACCAACAGCGCTGCCTGGCCTCTGCCGAGCAGCACCGGCTTTACTCTAATCTTTTCTCTGTTTCCAATTTCTTTCCAACTGGGGATCCCTAGGTTTCCAATTCTATAGATCCCCCCGAAGGAAAAACCCCGCCTTATTGGCGGGGGATTTTTTGTGGCTATAGGGTTTCCAATTTCTAGGAATCCCCCCGAAGGGGGAACACGACCCGGGCGGGCCAACGAACCGCGGAATCACCCAGTTTCCAATTTCTAGGGATCCCCCCGAAGGGGGAACTAGATGTCGCTGATTACCCAAATGATCCACCGATTGCGTTTCCAATTTCTAGGGATCCCCCCGAAGGGGGAACACTCGATTTTATGTCGATGAGAATCGGGAGACGTGTTTCCAATTTCTATGGATCCCCCCGAAGGGGGAACCATTGCCAGCAGGGTCGGTGCGTTTCCGAAGTGTGCCGAGTTTCCAATTTCTAGGGATCCCCCCGAAGGGGGAACTGCTGCGCTTAATCGTAAACGGTCCAACAGCACTGATGGGGTTTCCAGTTTCTAGGGATCCCCCCGAAGGGGGAACTAGAGGTTCTAGGGGAGTCTTTTGCCGACAAGCCAAAGCCTGTTTCCAATTTCTAGGGATCCCCCCGAAGGGGGAACCTGAGCTGCACTAGTGGTTAGCTCAGTGGAGCGTGCTCCCTTAGGCGTTTCCAATTTCTAGGGATCCCCCCGAAGGGGGAACTCTGGGGATAACGTAATCATAGCTCTACCAGGGCTGTCACCGTTTCCAATTTCTAGGGATCCCCCCGAAGGGGGAACCTGTTGGTTCGTAGGATAGATTCTGTACCTGTAGCGTACTTGTTTCCAATTTCTAGGGATCCCCCCGAAGGGGGAACCGCATCTACCCTGCCCAGTCTGGCGAGCTGTCTTTCCAGTTTCCAATTTCTAGGGATCCCCCCGAAGGGGGAACGTTAAGTACGAAGGTTTTGCCGAACAATATTACATGTTGGTTTCCAATTTCTAGGGATCCCCCCGAAGGGGGAACATAGGACAACAGTTGTTAGTATAACTCAGGTGTGTAGTTTCCAATTTCTAGGGATCCCCCCGAAGGGGGAACGAATTTTGGACTCACCTTCCTCCGCAGTAATGCGTCCACAGGTTTCCAATTTCTAGGGATCCCCCCGAAGGGGGAACACACCTGCGTGTAAACTTCGAGGGGTTTATGTCACAGTTTCCAATTTCTAGGGATCCCCCCGAAGGGGGAACAACTAGTTCCTCCCCCAAACCGCACCCAGGATTTCTCGTTTCCAATTTCTAGGGATCCCCCCGAAGGGGGAACTTCAACTTTAGAATCTGCCTTTGCCCATCAATAATGGTTTCCAATTTCTAGGGATCCCCCCGAAGGGGGAACTCCACCCCTATTAAACCCAAGCAGGGCAAGGAATGCAAGACCCATTTGCGAGGGATCCGGAAAAAAGTCGGCAAAAAGGGTGCTGGCGAGGGGGCTTTGGGGCCGGAAAGCCTTGTGGCGCAAGGCGTCGAGGGATCGGACGAAAGAATCGGCCTTTGCGGCTTTTGGCGGATCGCTCGCGCAGGCGTTGATACCGTTTGAGTGTGCTTTTGGAAACACCGAGTGCTTAAGTAGGAAGAGACTTGCCTGAGCTACACAATGACCGAGCTGGGGGGTGCAGTCAGGGCAGGCCCACCCCAGATTTCCACCTGGGCGAGGACATAGCTAGTGAGCGGATAGAAGCGGACGCTGTCTTCCTCGGGCTTGATCTTCTTGCGGAGCCGCAGTTTGAGCTCCTCGAACTTGTCTTTGTCGAGGACGCACTCAAACACGCTGTATTGCACGCGCTTGCCGTAGCCTTCTAGCAGGTCGGCAATTTTCTTGCGTCGCTTGTCGCAGGGAGTATCGTAGGTAACAACATAAAGAAACATCAGCGAATCCGGTAGGGCTGGTACAAATCTTGAGGATTATAGACGGATTGCTTAAACTTTTTAACTTGCTGCGTTAGCAGATCCCAGCGGGGTTGATCTCCGTCAGGGGTCTGGATGGATCCCTCCATTCTTTGGATGAAAGCTGTAAGGTACTTTTTCCTGCCACTATCACTTAGAAAACAGCCACCATCGCGATGCTCAAAGTCTTCTTCGATGTTCATAATGCCCTTGTTGATCAGCCAGAGGACTATTGAATCTACAATAGGCGCCCGAAATTCTTCCAGTAAGTCCGAAACCAGAGCAGCATGGCGTTCACTGCTAGCGTGCAAGCAACCCTGATAGGGATCCAAATCTTGCAGCTCAATCAGGGTTAATAGATGGTTCCAGAGCACCATGTAGCCAAAGCTGAGCATGGCATTAACCGGGTTAGTGGGCGGCTGTCGAGTGCGGTTAAGCAAAACGAAGCCCCTTTGCTGAAGGCAATTTCCCAATTCCGGGAAATACAGAGCCGCAGCCGCTCCTTCAATGCCCCGCAATTGATCTAGAGACTTGGCCTCAAGAGCTTGAGCAGCCAAATGTTCCAGACTGCGCAGGGTCAGATCCCCTGTCTCAGTGGGGCGTTGCCTGAGCTGTCTCATCAGCAGCACCCGGCTATTGAGCAGCTTGGCTCGCACCATCTGGGCTGCCGTTTGCAATCGCCATGTCTCCGGCAGTGCTTGCTGCAAGTGGGCCAAGCGGCGGTAGCCCCTTGCAATGGGAATAAGGCGACCGTAGCAGTAGCCCAGCCGCGAGAGATAGGCAATAGGAATATTCCGCCTCAGGCACGCTCTCACTACGTCTGTGGTGACCTGGGATCGGCCAAAGATTAAAATTTGCTCCAGCAAGGGTAGAGGCACCTCCTGCAAGAGCGACTCGCCCAAATAGACCATTACGAACTCTTGCTTAAGGCTTAGCCTACACCCCTGCTGAGAGACATATAAAGTTCGCATTATTCGTCATGACGACGCAGATCTTCAGCGCCTCGCCTCTGATCTATGGCATTGCCGGGTTTAGAGCGGCCACGCTCCGGTAAAATCTCAACATCAATTTCAGGACTTGACAAGAAATCCATCACGATCTCTGCCAGACTGCCCGAAAAGAAGCTGGCAATCGCGACAAGAACGGTATTGGTAATCACGGCTGCCAATCCCAAAGGAGCAATTAGCAGGATGGCCAGCGTGATCGAGCCGTTGACCACAGCTGTAACAAGGTTTCTAAGAACTTTGGCATTGATCCTCTTTTTGGACATTTTATTCCTCCAGAGATTCTCCAAGATCTCTACTTCAAGGGCCAGATTATTCCAAAATCATCAGCATTTTTCCTGAGATGTTCAAGATAACTTTTCCTAGGATTCGCAGTTGCCCCAAAAACGGTAACCACCTGATAGTCATCCAAGTCCGCAATCCAGACAGGGGACGGCACCACATCTCCCTGAACACCTCCACATAAGAATTTGTCATACTGGCCTTCACCCTGTCGGCCCAGACGATGTAAGGTAGCCAGGGCATAGGGCTTGCTGGAGTCTTCCTCGCCGCTGCAGACTACAATCCTGCAATGGGCATCCACCGCTTGCGGCCATTTATCCCTCTGAACCTGGCCAGCACTTCTTGGGCTATCGGGGTTAATGGCCTGCTTGGTTAGAGTCTTGAGAGCGTCAAAGAAGTTGCCCAGGCGCTTTTGGAAAAGCTTCTGAAACCCGGCCACCGACTCCGCCAGCTTCCAAAAGGCATCCTCCGACCTGGGAATTAGGGTAGAGCCGCGCCACCAGGGAGCCCGCTCCCGGTTCTGGCGGGAGTAGCAGGGTCTTCTAGCTCCTTGACCCACACCTCCCAGATGGAACATCATCCAGGTGAGGTTAGTAAAGAGCTTTTCCACCGCCTCTTGATCTTCCTGGGAAGCATAGTTTTGACACTCGCCAGAAAGACTTAAGATGAGGATCCCTTCTTGTCGGCCTGCGGGTCTATTTCTTCCTTCCCGATTGGGCTCTGGCTCCGGCTGAGAGACTTTGCCATTTAGGAGATCTACATGGATCCAGCCGTGTTTTTGCTTAGGGGTAATGGCGCCAAAAAGTTGCCCTTCCCACTCCTGCACCTGATCGACCGGCAAAACTCCCAGGGCAAAGGTGCGGAACCAATAGCGCAGCATATTCTTAAAGGCTACGGGCCGCACTTCGGCGATGGATCGGTTGTCGTAGCGATTCTTATCGGGCCTCCAGTTGACTACCTGCCGCCCGTGAATGAGTTGGCCTTTTAGCTCAAAGGGCAGGCGCAAGAATTCTCCTTGGCTCTTGTCCAGTGATTTCCCTAAGGGGATCAGCCGACCGTAGCCGGTATTCACCTGGGATCCCACCCCTTGCTCCAGCCCGCGGATAAGCCATTCTTTCACTTGGGCTAACATCTCGTCGGTGCAGCCTGGGCCTTTGCGGATCCCGATTAAAAACGTGGCCTGTTTGAGAGAGAAAAAGACATTGGGCTTTGCTTCATATTCCAAGCTGTTGCCATTCCATCTCCAAACGTTATTGGCAATATCAACAGCCAAGCCTCCCGACCTGGAGTTATCAGGATCCCCTTGTTTTTGAGTCTTGGTCGGCACAGGGTAGGCATCCAAAAAGATCACCTTGCCAGCACTATCTTTATCCTCAGCTTCTAGATGCCCAAGCCAGGGTGCCACTGCTTTATCCGCCTCTTTCCAAGACAGGTTGCGCTTCTGCATCAACTCTCGAATAGCCTGGGTGCGGGCTACCCCCCGCAAGGTGGAGCTGGGAATGTAAGGGATCCCTAAGTGATCAAAAGCCGGCAGCAGCATGCTCTCCGGGCCTTTGGCTCCACCCACCCGAATTCGCCAGGGACAGGTGACCTGAAAAGTGTTTTTTTCTCCGGCAATGCGTTTGATGCGAGCATTCAGAACTTGAAGACGCGCTCCGTAGTTTGCCTTTGCTTCTGCCTGGTGCACCAGATCGACTTTGGCTCCGTCTTTGAAAGGAGTTGCTGGAGCCCTCATCCAACGCAGATATTCAATAAAGCTCGCTGTGGGATCTGGGCTGGGGTTGGGATCCGAGGGATGTCCTAACCAGGGAGCAGGACGATTGCTAGGCATTTGATCTTCTCCTAAAGATGGAAAGCAGTATTAGGAATTGCGAAGCGTTTCCCGAAATTCGCGCAACATAGCGCTGGTGCCGATTTCTAAGGCGCTTCGAATAAGTTGAGGTACAAGACTGGAGATGTCGAAGTCTGGGAAAAGTCGGCCGCAGCTCGATTCTACGTAGTCTTCTCCCTGCAGAATAAATATCCGCAAACTTCGCTCACCCAAGAGCCAAACTTCCGGCACGCCAATAGCTTTATAGGCATCGATAAAGGTTCGGGAAGTAATGTCGGACTCAATGGCCAGATCAGGCGGAGGCAATAGATCAACATCAATTCTTCCCTCACACCCTCGCACCTGCTCTAGGTGATGGACATAAAAGCAGGTGTCAGGCTCCACCCCAGCACTGCCAGACTTTTTAAGGGTTGTTGAGCCAAAATCTTCCCAGTCTCTCCCTTGAGCATCCAGAATAGCTGAGACAATGTAGCCGGCAATGCGGTGAGGGCGCCCATGTTTGGATAAGGGAGACATAATCTCTAAAGTGCCGTTGTAATAGGCAATGCGAGTGTGGCGGTCTTCCCCTAACTCCTCCAAAATGCTCTCAAAGTCTTGCCAAGTCAGCGAATGGATAACCACTTGGCTTCCTTCACACAGGGAAATAGACTGGATTGGAATGGCTACGCTCATTAGTCCCCTCCGCTAACGTCATCGTCATGGTAAATGGCTGTAGCCCAGAAGCTGAATTCTTGTGCCAAGGCAAGTCCCAGTCCTGTTAAGCCCAGGTACTCTTCAACTCCCAACCCCATGAGACGATCCAGGCCGTTGGATTTGGCAATTTCGTTTTGACCGGAGATCTTTTCTAGGCAATCGAAAAACTCCTTGACCACCTCTTTTTTGCCCTTTTGGCTAAGGGCATCTTCTTCGGCCTTGAGGCGCAGCAGGCCCCAAGTAGAAAGATAGGTGTAGAGCTCCACAGCCTGGTTTTTTTGCTCTTTTAGCCTTTCTGGATCCCTGGTTTGCGCTCTGAGCTGGCACAGGGATTCGTAAACGGGCTTGGCCAATGTACGCGGGTCAAAGCTATTCATAAAACCTCCCTCCTAGGTTGAGATCTAGTTCAAAGACAGCTCCACAAAGCCTCGGCCCAAGCTTTCCTGGCCGCCAATCTGCATAATCTGGTTGGATTGCAGCAGATCTCGAAACTCTTTCATTGCCTCTTCAGAACTGCCATTTGCTTGGGCGGTAACCCCCCAGGTAAAGTACATCAAGCTGTCAGGAGGAATGGCCTCTTCATAGCGGAAGCCTCCTTCCACAACCTTGTGCTCGCTAAGCTTGACTTTCACCTGCCGCCACAGGCTCATTTGAATGAGGGTGGCACAGTGCTGATCTGGTAAAACAATCACGCGACTGATATTAGGATCTTTGGTGTAGCTCTTCCATTCCGACCATTGTCGAAGACCCTCTTTGAGAATGGCATCTTTGAGGTAGATAGGCTGGTTTGTTCCCAAGTTGGTGCTATAGGGATCCGGCACTGACAGATTCTGGCCTGTTAGCCGCAGCCAGCGCTTGAGCAGAAGCGGGCAGCTTATCCACACCACCCCGTGGCTGAGGGAGGGCACGGGGATCCAAAGCAAGGAGCCATCTCCAATCCAAATGGATCCCTGGGTCAGCTGATCCCCTTCCCCAATTTCGTTGCCAAAGAGCTCAAATTTTTTGTGCTTATCAGTCACACTGGCCCGCAACCTGCCCCGGATGGTGCTGGAAGGGATGTAGGGCAAATGGGTGTGGGATTCGCGGGCAATCCCCAAGAGGTTCCCTTCTTGGGCAGTGCCGCCGGTGTGCAGGGGAGTCAATAAATGGAGGTAGGCAATCTGAAAAGTCATGGATGGGCTCCTTTTGCGAGTAAGTATTCAAGGACTGAAAGCAAAACTCAAACTCAGTTGGCCCAAGGCAGCCATAGGAGCTCGCTATAGCCCAACAGCCGCCAGCGGTGGAACACGTTGAGCCGGCCATCTTCTAGCTCGGACTCTTCTTGGTTGAGGGGGGCCGGTTGCTCCAGGTAGTAGACACTGCCAGGAGGCGCGGCAAAAACTTGAGGAGCGGGTAGGCTCATCTGCCGCTGCTCTGGGGGGCGATCCACCCGCAGGCGTCCACTGATGGCAACGGGCTTGCCGGTGGCCACGCTCACCAGGGGGCCGGTAAGGGAATGAGCAGGATGGGGAGTGGCCAATCGCCATTCCCACGGCCAGGCGCGGCAGAGGGAACGCCCGTCCACCTTTTTGATGAACACACCTGGGGTCACCAAGTAGGCCAAAGCGCGTCCGGCTTGGCAAAAGGCGGCCTGAGAAAGGGCCTGCAACTGCTGCCACTGCTCCTGCAGCTTCGGACAGGGGGCCAGCAAAGCGCAGTGGCCTTCTCCCCCCAGCCGCAGCACTGCTTCCTGATTAAGGGGTAGGGGATCCCAGGCTTCGCGATCGGGATCCCAGCACTCGATGGAAAGGGCCAAACTCCAGCCCGGCTGAAGACGGATGCAGGTCTCCACAAAGTAGCCATCGGCTTCTCGCACTTGCCGCTTGCTCACCTGCAGGGTGTTGTGGGGCCGCACTTCATACTTCAGCGGTGGCTTAACGGCCTGGCTGAGATCCCAGCCTTTGCCTTCCAGCGCCTTTTGCACCGCCTCGAAGGGCAGATAGCCTCCCGTTTTTTTCTTCTTGCTGCTCTGGCTGCATTCGGGTTCCTCCTCTACCGGCCTCAAGGAAACCAAGGGGGCTGGCCGGGTGGGATCCCAGTGGCAATGGAAGTAGGGATCCGTCTTGTCCAACCAAGGAACGGGAACAAGGGGGAATCCGTCTTCCAGGTGCAAAGGGGCAGGGAAATAGAGCCTTTCGTCGTGGCAGAGAAAGGGGCCCCGCAGCCGCAGCGTCAAGGGCTGGCCCAGGTAGGCTTGAACAGCCCCGGCCAAGGTGTGGCCACTGGGGGGAAAGCTGCTATTGGCCCAGGCCCGCTCTCCCGGGGCAAAGGGCTTGGCATCTCGAAACATCCACACATCCAGGGGTGATAGGGTAAACCAACTCATCGGCCGTTCCTCCCCAAAGCAACGGTGCGGTTGCGCAGCACAAAAGCTGCCAACTTGAACCAGTTTTTGATCTCCAGATCCCACGCCTGCGGCTGGGCGGGTAGGCTGTGCTGCCAAAAATGCTGGATAAACTCCACAAGCTTGTTCTGGAAGTGCTCTTTCTGCTCCGATTCCTGTTTGAAGAGATCCCGGCGGCTGCAGAACAACCGGGCCCACTCACGCACTGCCTCTAGGCTCGGAGCTGGGTGTTGCTCCCAAAGCTGGGCCGCTTGTTCAAACAAAGAGCTTTGATCCTGCTGCTGGCCCATGAGCTTCCAGTCAAAATCAAGGAGGTCTTTCCACTTGTCGAACGTGTCGAATTTGCAGGTGCTCACCAGTTGGTTGCCATTGGCAAACAGCACCCGCACCTGCACGCTGTCTTTGGGGCAGCCATGGGCATAGAGGTGGCCCTTGGCTTCTTCTTCCGCCTGCCAAAGGTTTTCCAGGGCAATGGCCAGAGGCACCGAGTGATGGGCAATCACCACGCCGAAGCTGATGGTGGCTGCGGATCCCAGGGTAAAGAGGGGGCGCCGGCTCAAACCTTCGGGAGGCCGCCCTTTTTTCCACTGCCAGTAGTCCCCCAGGTTCTCAAACTCCCGCCAGTCATCCTCTCCCCCCCGGAAACACTGGCGAATATCCCACAGCCAGCCATCCCACTCCCAGAGGTTGGTGTAGGCCAAAACGTCGTCCCCACCGGCGTAGATGAGCTTGCCGGCATAGCGTTGCTCTGTTAGGTAGGGCACCAACTGGCCGGAAAAATCCAGCAGGGCGCGGCTTAGGGCGCTGTGGGTGGCAGGCCCCATGCGCTTGCGGCTGTTTTTGACAAACTTCTGAAAAGCGTCTTTGACTTGCTCCAGCTCCTCCTTGTCCTTGCCAAAGACCTCGCCAATGGCTTCCGTTTGCCCGTTGGCCAGCCGCTGTAGGGGTTGAGGCAGATAGTCGTAGTAGGATTTCATCTTCTCGCCCCTGAGCCATTTGCCCATGTCGTCCCCATCCCCGGCAGCCAGCACGTACCAACTGGCGGGGTTAACGCTGGGGTAGTAGCGGCCTAGAAGCGTCTCGATGTCCTGCCGGTAGCTTCTTTGCGTTTCCTCGTCCAGCTCCAGGTCTTCCACCAGCCAACCGGCATTGAGCAGACGGGGATGGTAGCACAGCTCCTGCTGGTCGGCCCACAGGATCCCCCATTTGCCCCGCATTTCCCGCAGCACCCCTCTGACCTCCGGGTAGCGGGCCTCCACTGCCTGACAGGCCTGCTCGAAGTGCTCTCGTTCCCGTCGCCCTTGGGTTTTGAGGTAGCCGGCTACGCCAGCCGTGAGATCCGGGTAGGAAGCGGCAATCTGGTCTTCATCCAGCTCGCGGAAGAGCTCCGGCAGCACTTTGTACAAGCCCCGCTTGAGGGTTTCGGTGGCATTGAGCTGTTCCCGGCCATCGAAGAGCCCGGCCTGCCGTTGCCAAAGCCGCCGACTCTCCCCTTCTGTTATCCACCCCTGCCGCGGCGAGGGATGCACCACCGGCCCCAAGCCCGAAACGGTGCTGCGCGGCCCAAACGCAACGGGGAGCTGCCAATCGCGGGCCTGCTTACAAGCGGCTTGTAGCCGCCGACTTTGCTCCACTGCGGCTGCCCACCAAGATCCCACGTTGAGTCCGGCCTTGTATTGGCGGCGCTGTTGTCTTTGGGGATCCCAAAAGCTAGCCCGCAGAAACTCCAGCTCCTCATCAGCAAAGAGCTTTTGCTTAGCCCCCAGGTGATAGGTGCGGTTTTGGGCACTGACCCAGGGATCCGCATCAATGGAAACCTGAGGGGGCTTGAGGATGCCGGTATCCTTGAGGGCATGAGCCGGGGATCCCAAGGGCACGGCTGCCCAGTAGTGCTGCCACTGATGCTCCAGCCATCCCTGCCAGGTGGGATCCTCTGGGTGCAACTGCCTCAGCCAGCGGCGATCCCCCTGCAGGTGATCCAGCACCCTCTGGGCCAACTGCTTCCATTCTTCCTTGAGGGTCTGCTGGGCAAACTGCATGGCCGCCTCCACCCGCTCTTCTGGCAGCAGCAGCAGGAGCACATTGGGAAAGCCGGCGGTGAGCAGGGCGTTAGGCGAAGGCTGAGGGATCCATTCTTCAAATTCGGGGTACTTCTCCCGCAGCCAGTAGTCGATTAATGGCTGGCCATAGAGGCTGGGGTAGAGTAGGCAGTCGGGACCGTATTTTTCAGCTAGTCGCCAACTCATGCGGGCAGAAAGGTAGTGCAGCAGCCAGGATCCGGCCCAAAAGTCCCGCATCTTGCGGCTGGCTTTGATCAACTCTTGGATGGGGTTGAAGGTAAAGCTCACCAAGAAGGGACGCGCGAACTTGGGCTCGTCGTAGCCGGCCAAACATCCCGCTAGGGCTGCGGTGACGCTGGCGTGGCTCCACAGGGATCCGTCTGGCAGCCGGGTTTCTGCCGGCAACAGCAGCAAGCTCTCATCCCCAAACTCCTGACAAATAGCTTGGGGAAAGCACCGCCAAAACCACCAAAACACTTTTTGGGGATCCGTCTCCTGCCGAACCCAATCAGGGATGGCGTTCTCCTCCCGTTCCATCAGGTAGTCTGCACGGGAGTGGGCATTCTTGAGGGCTTGGTGTTGCTCATTGGCCAATTGCCAAAAGTGCTTGCGCCCCGAGAGCAGATGGCTCATCTCCAGTCCAGAGCCTAACCCCTGGCCGCGATCCTCAACCTGGTAGTCGATGGCTACAGGCAAATGGCCAATGGCCGCGCGGTCGCTGGCCGAGGCGATGAGATCAGCATCGCCTATGGGAGAGGATCCCTCGGCTTTGGGAGAAGACCATCCCTGCATCGCCGCCAGTCTGGTCCACAGCCCTTCCTTGGAGCGGCCAGTCCTGTCGTGTAGGGCTTTGAGGGCGGGATCATGTAACAGACCCCAGAGCTTAGCTTGCCAGTAGTAAGACATGGTGTTTTCGCTGGAGAAACAGAACAGTTAGGAACTCCTCGAACAAGGAACAAAACCCCGGTAGCCACCCGATGTCGTGGCTACAGAAGCTACAAAACAAAATCGATCTGATCCCGGCCAGCCCTCAGTTTTCTTCAGTATTTCTCAATAGCCGTTGTTTGACCAAAAACCCAGAACCTGAGGTCGAACCGATGTCTTTAGCCTACGGAGAAGTGGAAAGATCCCCTTCCAACTTCCCTTCTGCCCAGGTCAATTTGGGAAACAGCTCTTCCAGGCCAGGCAGCAGGTCTTGCAAAACAAAGCTTTCTAGAGCTTCGCTGTTCAAAGGGTCTAGATTCATCTGCACATGGGCAACATCGTTGCGGTACTGGCTGAGGCGAGACCAGAGGTTGGCAAGTTTCTGCACATCGGGAACATGGGCAGCAATGTCAGGAGGCGCCTGGGGCTGGTCTTCCCGTGGAATGAGGGATCCCAGTTGGTGTTCGATCTCCTGCCGCGCTTCCCGCTGGCGGTAGTTGGGCAGCCCCTCACACAAGCAGAGGGCCGAGATCACCCACTCCCGAGCTAAGAGAATTGCCTGCGTGGTGAAGCGTTTCTCCACATACCAGCGCAGCAGTTGAAATTGCTTTTGAACTTGAGCCTTGGCATCCGTAGCTCTGTCTGCTGGCAAAGCCAGTTGGCTGTAGCTGTCTTGAATGCTTTGCAACAGCAAGCCAAAGGGCTTGGCAAATTGGCCCACCTCTTCTGCCAACTCCTGGGTGGAGTGCCTTTGCAACCTAAGCAAGTCATCCTCCAAAAGGCTGACCGGTCTTACCAGCTCCAGGGAACGAGAGATATTGCGGATGGCTTGGCCAAAGTTCTGCAGCCGGATGGGCTTGGGATCCCTTTTGCCGAGCTTTGGTTGGCGGTAAAAGTCCCGTTGAACTGTATCCAAAAGTTGGCCCAACTCCAAGGCCGAGCCGGTGCTGATGAATTTGTCGGTAGCCGTCAGCCAGTCCAAAAGACGAAGGGCGGGGGTGAGATCGATGATGGGTGTTTCCTGCTGGTCTTTGAGATAGAGACCGTAGTACAGCCCCTGAATATTTACATTCTTGGCCTTGCGCAAAAGGGCGGCTCCCAAGAGCACCAGTACGGGGATGGAGCGAAAGGCGTGGGTGATATCGAAAACCAGCCGCGTATGGGGCTCGATGCTATCGACCAGCACATCGAAGATCTCCCAGGTCTCTGCCTCGGTTTTCCCTTCAGGAATGGCCTTGGCAATTTTCTCCACGTGGGGGGGTAGGCAGTCCTGTAGATGCTTCCAATGGGTGTCATGTGCTTCTTGGGTTAGCAGCACAATCACCCTCTCGATGTCAAAGAGCTGACAGAGGGCTTTGGCAACATAACGGGTTCTATCGGCTTTCCGCTCCCCAAAAACATACACCGTCTCGCTGTAGGGGCTGGTGCCTAGAGTGGTCAAAAGGGTATTAGCCATAGGGATCCTCTCGATGACGGCTTTCAAGCATTGAAGCACGGGCATCTTCAAGCTACTGCAGCTTGGAAGCCCCCCCTTCTCAAGTTGCCTGGAGAGGGTTCTGGGTTGAATGTTGCCCTATCCTCTCACGAAAAGTGGCATCCTCTGCTCAGCCGGTGCCAGAAAGATGGGGATCTCTACCCCCAAAATTGAGTGGAGCCATCTTGCCGTTGGATTTGGATCCCTGCTCGACAACTGTTTCAAAACGGTGAAGGTGGGGGATGTCAGAGCTAGCCTAGACAGAGATTCGGCCATCCTAAACAACGGGGATCCTGTGATGCTATCGACTCCAGAGTTGTCCATTTCAGGTCAAAAGCTAACTCCCGAACAGTTTCTGGCCTTGCCGGAGGGGGATATTGTCTATGAGCTAGTCGATGGGCGGGCCGTCTCCAAAAACGAACCCATGTCGCCAAAGCGCTTCCATGCTCGTCTCCAACCGGTGTTGTGGCAAATTTTGGAGGACTGGTGCTCTAGCCCTGAGTGTCCTAAGCCTGGGTCAGCACATACTGAGTGGGCAGTTGTTTTAACACGAAAGGCAGAGCCCTGGATCCCAGTTCCTGATGTTACTTACATCTCTAACGAGCGGTTGCCGGTTGAGGCCATGACCGATGAACCTTGTTTTGCCATTCCCGAGTTGGTGATCGAGATCCTTTCTCCTGGCCAGAGTTTTGGAGCCATAGCTCAGAAGGCAAGCGATTATCTAGAAGCTGGGATCCCCAGGGTTTGGGTTGTGGATCCCCAAGCCAAGAGCATCACCGTCTTCTATCCCGATGCCCCGCCGCGCACCTTTACGGGATCCCAAGCCATTCAAGATGATTTCCTGCCGGGTCTAAAGGTGATCCCTCAAGATGTATTCGCTCAAGCCCGGATCCCTTAGGGGGTACCTAGCGAGCCCACGATAATCAGAGTTAGTTCCAGAAAGAAAGAGAGCATCCGGCAGAGGTGGCCACCCGCTCGGGTCTGGAGCTGATTGGCTCAGGAATGCCGAAGGGATCCCGAAGCGATATTCCCTGCTAGGGGCTAATGGCGAGGCGAAAGAGCTTCTCATCGGCTAGTTGAAGGACTTCCTGCCCTGCAGCCGCCAGTTGTTCCGGGGGCAAGTTCCGGTATTTGTCAATAAACTCGGGCAAAACTTGAAACTCCACCCGCTTGCCGGTCTCTCGGTGGATGACCACGCTGCGCATTTTTTCAAGAGATTCGACCTCCACCAGCTTCAAGTTCAACTTGCCCAAACTGGCCCCTGTTGCAGCATGCAAGCCATCCACAATGCACACGAACGGGATCTCTGCCGGCGACTCGTGAATGACCTCCACCAGAAAACGGTTCCTAGAAGTGTGGGGAGTTGGACTCATCAAGCCCAGCTCTTTCAGAGCGCGCATCCCCATGCGATAGCCGACCACGGCCCAAGGCCCAGCTCCGCCATGAATTTCCGTTACTCGCTGAATGGCCGCCGCCGTCGAGTCCGTTGCAGAACTGGTGACCGGATGAGCTGTCGCCGGCGCTCCCAGAGTTAGCTGAAGTGCGATCAGCAAAAGAGAAAGCTGCTGTGGCTTGGCAATGGATGACAGGTTCATAGGCAGCGAGAGAGCTGATAAAGAGGAGATGGGTCAAGCCATCCTAAGCTCTACCCTTCGAGGTTGCCTATGCGGGGGTAGGGGATCCAGCCCTCTTCTGGGAACTCTTCCGAAAATCACCTCCTGGCTGAAGAGGGCTAAGACCAATGGTATTGTCAGAGGTAAGCCCCTGGGCGTTGAGCACTTTCACGTGGCTGCTGTGGTCGAAAGTGCCTTGCTGCTGGCAGCAGGCCTTAGCACCCCTGACTGCCCTTTCCACTGATCGCCCTGGGGCGCCGCGCGCTGCTTGACAGAAGCGAGCTGTGTTCACTAGGTTGTGTTGATCTTTCATTTGAGCCAAAAGAGAGCACTGACGAGATAGAGAAAACTCAAGAAGTTCCTGGCCAATTTGTCAAAACGAGAA
>NZ_JBSSDD010000016.1:0-33046 GCF_054060415.1 Thermostichus sp. OS-CIW-32
TAGAAAGACGCAGCGGCATTATGACAAGCATCTGTATCAAGAGAGGCATTTAATCGAATGCTTTTTTCATAAGTTAAAGCAGTACCGGCATCTATTTTCTCGTTTTGACAAATTGGCCAGGAACTTCTTGAGTTTTCTCTATCTCGTCAGTGCTCTCTTTTGGCTCAAATGAAAGATCAACACAACCTAGTAAGGCGGGTCGACAAAAACTAAAGAAAACTAAAGTCAAGTCTGGTGATGAGGAGTGAGAGAGCGATGCAGAAAAAAGCAGTTACAAACCTTTTGGCTTTGAGTCTAGGGGCGGCCTCTCTGGGGCTGACCGGCTGCGGTGGCGGCGGAAGCGGTGGGACGACAGTGACTACACCTACACCGACTCCAACTCCGACACCTACACCGACCCCAACTCCAACACCCACCCCAACCCCAACACCTACGCCCACAACGGGTGCCCCGACTTTTAGAAAGACATTTAGCCCCACCTCGGTAGCTGCCGGCCCTAATGCCACAACAACTCTGACCTACACGATCACCAACACAGCCGCTCTGCCGCTGACTGGTCTATCTTTTTCCGACACCTTGCCTGCCGGCTTGATCGTTGCCAATCCCAACAACCTGAACAATGGCTGTGGGGGGACGGTGATACCAGCGACCCCTTCCATCTCGTTGGTCAACGGCTCATTGGCAGCCAACGCTAGCTGCACCATCAGCCTGGATCTTCAGGTTACAGCCACGACAGCGGGATCCCTGACCAGCCCCGCGGTAACCCTGAGCAGCAACCAAGCGCCCAATGCCACCGCTGCGGCTATCAACCTAACGGTAACGGTGCCAGCTCCCACCTTTACCATGGCCTTTGCTCCCAACCCGCATACCATAACGGCCGGAAATACCGGCAACGCAAAATTGACGTTTACCATCACCAACAAGGCAGCCATTCCATTGACGAACTTGGCCTTTGACCACACCTTGCCGCAAGCGCCGAGTAATGGTTTGCAAATTGACGGTGGGGGGGGTAGTATTACTACACCTGCTACGTGCGGCGCCGCCGCTCTCACAGCTCTGGCGGGCACGGACACCATTAAATTCACCGGAGGACAAGTAGCCCCAGGACAAACTTGCATAGTGACCATCCCTGTAAAAACAGCGGTACCTTTGACACCAAAAGGTGACTATGATTACCTCAACTCCCCGGTGACGTTGAAAAGCACTGAGGTTGACCCTGTTACAGCGGGGCCAGTAACCTGGACAGTTAAAGTGAATTAGTCCTTCAAAAGCAGCTCGGCAATTTGAACGGCGTTGAGGGCCGCACCTTTGCGGATTTGATCCCCGCACAGCCACAGCTCCAGGGCCTTGGGCTCGGAGATGTCCTGGCGGATGCGGCCCACCGCCACTGCGTCCTTGCCGGCCACGTCGATGGGCATGGGAAAGCGGTTCTGCTGCCAATCTTCGATGAGCACCACCCCTGGAGCTTGGGCCAAGATTTGCCGGGCTTTTTCCACGGGGAAGGGCTGTTCAAACTCCAGGTTCAAGGCTTCGGCATGGGTGCGCAACACCGGCACCCGCACACAGGTGGCAGTGAGCCGCAGGTTGGGGGATCCCATAATCTTGCGGGATTCGTTGACCATTTTCATCTCTTCCTGGCAGTAGCCGTTCTCTTGCAGGGGGCTGTTGTGGAGGAAGAGGTTGAAGGCAATGGGGTAAGGGAACACCTGGGGCTGCAACGGCTGCCCCTGGAGGTAGGCGCGGGTTTGCTCTTGCAGCTCCACCATGGCGCGGGCCCCGGCCCCACTGGCCGATTGATAGGTGGCGGCCACCACGCGGCGCAGGGGGATGTGGCGATGCAGGGGGTAGATGGCCACGCACATTAGGATGGTGGTGCAGTTGGGATTGGCAATGATCCCTTGGTGACGGAAGGCTTCCTGGGGGTTGACCTCCGGCACCACCAGCGGAACATTGGGATCCAGGCGAAAGGCGCTGGAGTTGTCAATCAGCACCGCCCCCGCCTCGACGATGGTTCTGGCCCAGGTTTTGGAGACACCGGCTCCGGCAGAGGCCAGCACCAGATCCAGGCCCCGGAAGGCCGCTTCTGAAACTGGTTCCACCGGGATCCGTTCCCCCTTGAAGGTCAAATAAGTGCCCGCTGAACGGGGCGAGGCCAAAAGCTTGAGGTCGGCTACAGGAAAGTGGCGCTCTTCCAATAGCGTCAGCAGCTCCGTCCCTACTGCTCCTGTGGCCCCCAAGATGGCTACCCGTTGTTGCCGTGCCATGTTTTCTTGTCCTTAGGTTTTCCTAATTCTAGGGTTCCAGAGGTTGCTGTAATCGAGGCCAAAGCAGCCTGCACCTCTGCCAGCTCGACTTGATCGGTCAGCTCGGCCTGGCCGATGCGGCGGGGCAGAACGAAGCGAATCCGCCCCTGTTTGACTTTCTTGTCGGCCTGCATTGCCTGCAGCACTGCCTCCCAAGGGATCCCGGCCGGCCACCGGCTGGGCAGTCCTGCTTTTTTAATGAGGCGTTGTTGCCGTTCGGCTTCAGCAGCGCTCCACCACCCCAGGCGGCGGGCGATCTCCCCGGCAGCCACCATGCCGATGGCGACAGCTTCTCCGTGCAGATAGCGGCGGTAGCCGGTGGCAGCTTCTAGGGCATGGCCGAGGGTGTGGCCGTAGTTGAGGATGGCCCGCAGGCCCGCTTCTTTCTCGTCCTGCTGCACCACCCAGGCTTTGCACTCGGCACAGCGGCGCAGCAGGTAGTGCAAGTCTGCGGGAGTAAAGTCGGTATAGCGGCTCAGTTGGGGTCGATCTTCCAAAAACTCAAATAGGTCGGCAGCCTGAATCACGCCGTATTTGATCACCTCCGCTAGGGCTGAGGTAAACTCCCGCTGGGGCAGAGTCTGCAATAGCGTTGGATCAATCCACACCAGGCGCGGCTGATAAAACGCCCCAATGAGGTTTTTCCCGCCAGGATGGTTGACGCCGGTCTTGCCACCAATGGCCGCATCCACCATGGCCAAGAGGGAGGTGGGCACCTGCACAAAAGGGATCCCGCGCAGCCAGGTGGCGGCAGCAAACCCCACCATGTCGCCAATGACCCCCCCTCCTAGCGCCACCAAGGTGGAGGAGCGCTCCAGGCCAAAGGCTAGGGCGGCGTCGTAGATCTTGGCCACCGAGCGCAGGGTTTTGTAGCGTTCGCCGGCAGGCAATAGGCAGAGGTGGGCGGCAAACCCCGCTTGTTGCAGCCCCTGCAGCAACTTCTCGGCAAAGTGTTTGGCAATGCCGGGATGGCTCACCACCAGAGCCCTGCCGGAAAGCCCTCTAGCTCGCATTTGGGATCCCAGCTGGATGAGGCTGTGGCCAGGGGGGCCTTCGGCAGACTGGAGGAGAATATCGTAGGAGCTGTGGGGAAGCTTGACAGGAATCAGACAGGGATCCATGCGTGTCGGTGCTGAGGGGGTGGGATCCAGTGTGGCATGTTCTGCTCCCGTCGGCGTGCTGCAGGCACTGTCCTTGGGAGTTTGAAAGCCCAGGGGATCCTGCTAGGGGTTGGGGTCAACTGGCTGCGGCTCCGACTGGGGAGTGAGGGTTTCCAAATCCGGCAGAGCTGTTCCCGCCGGCGAGGCCGAGTCTTCCTGGGCCAAGTCCTGCAGGGCGGCTTGGGCCGGCTGAAATTGCGGATCCAGCTCCAGACAGCGCTGCAAGCTGGCTTGGGCGGCTGCTCGCTGGCCGGCCCGCAGTTGAATCAGCCCCAGGGTATGCCAAAAGGCGGGCCGCTGCGGATCCAGGTGCGTGGCCTGTTGGGCGTCTGCCAGGGCAGGTTCCAGCTTCCCCAATTTCAAGGCTTCCCAGGCGCGGTTGTTGAGGGCCACAGCATCTTCTGGGGTGAGCTGCAAAACCCGCGAGTAGGCTTGCACAGCTTGTTCGGGATCCCTCAGCTCGCTGTAGATCAACCCCAGGGCAAACCAGCCCCAGGGATCCCGTTCGTTGAGGTGGATCATCTGCTGGCAGGCGGCACGGGCTTCTTCCAGCCGGCCCAGGCGCCGCAGGCCGGTGATCTGGCCAAACCAGCAGGCAGAACTGCCGGGACGCTGCTGCACCAAGCGCTGGAAATGCCGTAGGCTGGCCTCATATTGCCCCAGCTCCTGCTGAGCTACCGCCAAGGCATAGCGGGCTGGAAAGTGCTCCGGCTTGATCTTGAGGGCTTCCTCGAAGTGGATACAGGCTTCTTTCAGGTAGCCCAATTTCTGGAAGGCCACACCGCGGGCGTACCAGCTTTTGTAGTTGTCGGCATCGTAGCGCAGAGCGCGTTCTAGAGCCTTGCTGGCCAGCCGATACTGCCCCAAGCGCAGCAGGGCCACCCCCAAGTTGTGCAGGGTTATGGGATCCCGGCGACGCAGCCGCAGCGAGCGCTTGTAACACTCGACAGCCGAGCGCAGCCGGTGGCAGTGGAAGAGGGCATTGCCTTGGTAGCGCCAAACCCGCGCACTTCTGGGGTTGAGCTTCAAAACCCGCGCAAAACTAGCCGCTGCCGAGCTGGGCCGCCGCAGCCGTCGCAACACGATCCCACGGGCCAGCCAGGTGCGGGGCTGTTTGGGGTTGTAGCGCAGCGCCTTGTTCAGGCTGTTCAGGGCCAGCTTAGACCGCTTCAGTTGCAGCAGGCGGATGCCGCGGTTATGCCAGGCCAGAGCATCTTCCGGGTTGCTCTCCAGCACCTTGTCGTAGTTAACCACCGCCGACTTGTACTGCCCCAGGCGCCCCAGAATCAGGGCCAGGCGCAGCCGGGTTTCTTCGTCGTAGGGGTTGATGCTCAGGGATCCGTTGTAGCTGTCCACCGCCTCGCGGTAGCGGGCCAGCTGCACCAGCACATCCCCACGGCGGCTCCAAGCCAGGGCGAAGTTGGGATCCATGTTCAGAGCCCGGTCGTAGGCGGCCAGGGCTTCCGTCAGGTTGCCGCGGCGACGCCAGTCTTCCCCCCGCTCGAATTGGATGTCGGCACTGTTCCACTGAAACAGCCGCTGAATGAACTGCAAAATGGCGATCTGACGCGCTCCTTCTTCTGGCGTGGCGGAGGGGGTTTCGCCTGTGGCAATGCGCAGGATGGCCATCTGGATGGCCCGCAAAAAGGCCTGAAATCCCCGCACCTCTTCATCTTCCAGGGACTCTTTCCCCTCACGGCGGCGGTATTGCAGCCGGAACCGCTGCAGATCCCCGGGGGCAGGGAAGCTGGGATCCAAAAAGTGCATTAGCTCCAAGGCGCGGTACTCAAACAGCACCGGATCCTCTTCTGAGCCAGTAAAATCCAGCAGGGGCGCCTCTTCCAGGGGGCGGGGTAGCTCAGTGGGGGTGTGCAGCAGCGTCAGCAGGCGCTGGTTTTGTCGTGCCGGGGCATGGGGAAACCCGCTGTACAGCTCATCCCTTGGCCAGGGATCGGCAACAAACTCTGGAGAGGCCACCACTCCCACCCAGCGGCATTGTTCGATGGCCAGTTGCAGCTCCAGCTTGCGGTTATCCCCCGGCTGCAGCATCCAGCGGTCAAACCAGACTTTGAAACCCTCGCGATCCAGCCGCTCCGCCAGTTGACGCGCCCACCGGGCTTGCTCTCGGTGGTAGCGCAAGAAAAGGTCGAACTTGTAATGCTCTGAAGACATGAACGCCCGCTCGCTGCTCTTCTCCAGCTTATCTTTGCGTTATCGCTGCGCGATGCTTTCACAAACGCAAACGCATTTGCTCCCCATCGGGTCTGGGGCAAGGAGCAAACCTGATGCTAGGCAACGCTTCCGCTCGATTGGTTCTGAATGGCGATGATGACCGGACAGCGATAGGCGATAGTTGGTGCAGGGCTTGAAAGGAGGGAGCACGTGCTGGGTGGAGTTTTGGCGATTGCGGCCGCGATTGGCTTGGTGGTCTTGCTGTTGGAAGCGATTCGATATCGCCGCTGGGGATCCGTTCGCCGCTGGCAACCGGCAGTGGGGCTGGGCTTGGTGGCCTTGGCGGCGCTGGGGTGCTGGCTGGGTCAGTTGCCGGATCTGATCCCCCTGGCTTTGTTGTTGGGGGGCCTGGTGGGGGTGGGTTTACTGGGGTTGAGTGGCTGCGGTCGGGCCGGGCAAGGGCTGGTGGTGCTGTTGCTCAGTTTGGCGGCCTGGCAAAGTCTGGCTATCGGCTCCCCCAGTCGCATCGGCATTGCGGAGCAGCATGGAATGCTCTTTCTGTGGGGCTGCGGCCTGGGGATGGGCTTGGTGGGGATCCCTTTGCTGGGGGTCTTGGCCGCAGCGGAAGCCCTGTCGTTGCTGATGGCGCTGGGCCAGGGGTGGAGCGGCATTGCCGCCATAACCTGGGGATCTCGCCTGCTGGAGATGGGATCCCAGCCGGATCTCCCTTGGCAGGTGCTGTTGCCGGTGGGGCTGGCCGCCCTCAGCTTGGTGGCAGGCACTGTGCCGCTCTTGACCGCCTCAGAAGACTCCCCCGGGCTGCTGTCGGCAGTGGGGCATGGGGTGGGGTGGCTGGTGGCGTTGGCGCTGGCCTTGGCCTTGACCCGCAACGGCCTATACCAGGATCCCTTTTGGGCCTTGCTCTACGGGGCAGGGGTGCTGCTCTCGTGGGCCTTGCTTGCCTTGGAAAACCAGACGGGACAGGGGATCCCCGCGCCAGGGGAACCTGCTCATGTCAGCGGGCCGGAGGCTTTAGCCGGTCGCGTCAGCGTTGCCGAGCAACAAGGACGGCTGCTCTGGCGGGCCTGTGTGGGCCTAACGCTGGTGGGCGGAGGAGCGCTGCTGGCGCTGCGATTGGGGGGATCCTACGGGGCGGCCCTCTTGGGGCTGGGATGTCTGGCTTTTCCCAGCCGCTGGGGGGCGATGGCAGCCCTCTTCTTGTCGGCCCGCCCTCTGCTGCAAAACCTGTTGCACCAGTTCAACCTGCAGGTTGCCGGGATCGACCTCACCCAACCCTATGTGTCGGCGGCGCTGTACCTGGGAATGGCGGCCATGGCGCTGGCGGCGCTCATTCACTGGCTATACGGGCCAGACAAACCCCTGCAGACGGGGATCGCCCTGACGCTGGCTAGCCTGGCTTTGCCGGTGGGGGTGGGCTACTTCATTCACGCTCAGCCGCAAGCGGCCTTCCTGTTGGGAGCCTTGACCACCGCCTTGATCCTGGCGGCGCTGCAGCCCATCCTCCTGCAGCAGGAGGGAAGAGGGGCGGAATCTCTGGGGATCCGAGGTTTGGGCCTGGCTGTGCTTGCCATTCTGGGATCCAACCTCAGCCGCGATTGGACGGTAACCGGCTTCCATGCCACCCGCCTGGAACGGGCGCTGGTGCTGGCCGGGGTGGTCGGGATCCTGGCGTTGATTCTCCTGCTCTGGCAAGGCTGGAGCCTATGGCACTCTGGGAGAATGCGCGCCCCCGCCCGCTGATGAAACCTGTTCCCCTGGGCACCCTCGGCACCTGGCAAGGGATCCTCGGCCCAGAACAAACCGCTGAGGCTCTGGGCAACCCCGGTGTGAAGGTGATCGGATCCCCAGCTCTGTTGACGTTGATCGAGCGGTGCAGCCACAACACCTTGCAGCCCTTCTACGAGCCGGAGGAAGCGGCGGTCGGGATCCGCTTTGCCTTGGAACATCGGTCGGCAGCGGTGGCGGGGGATCCCTTGCAGGTTCGGGTCGAAGTCGTGGCCGTGGAGGGAAGACGCATTCGGTTTCAGGTCGAGATTACCCAACAGGAGCGGCTGGTGATGCAGGGATCCTACACCTGCCTGGTGGTCGATTTGCCCCGTTTTCTGGCCCGCTATGGATTGACCGCGGAGGATCCCAGTCGGTGCTCAAGCTGTTCGCGTTAGCGGGACGGAGTCCTTTGGGATTGCTGCTGGCCGTCTTTGTGGGAACTCTCTTGTTCTGGCCTCAACGGCTCATCGTGTACTACCGCAAGCCCTGGCAGGGACCCCTCGCCTGGATCTGGAAATGGCACGGGTGGGGGGGGTGGACTGTGCGGGGCAGCCGCCGTGGCTGGGAATGGCGTTGGGGATCCCTGCGCCTTCGCGGGCGTTGGCCGGTACAGCGGGGAGAACCTCGCTCCCTCGGAGATTGGCCGCGTTATTGGCCCTACCTGTGGAAGCTGGGCAAGCAGCTCCACATCCAATCTTGGCAAGGCGGCGTAGAAATTGGCTTTGCCGATCCAGCTTTGACGGGGCAATGCTTGGGGCTGATCGCCGCTCTACCCCCTCAGTTGGCCCAACACCTGCGCTTGACCTTCGCTCGCATCGGTTGGCACGGATGGGGATCCCTGGTGATCCGGTTGCGCGGCTGGCAGGTGCTGGGGCTGGCCTTGAAACTGGGGTGGCTCGCCCTATCGCGCCATCGGAAGGGATCCCCAGCAAAAATAGCCCATGGGACAGCTGGCGTCAGGAGCAAAGCGCTGGGGGGGGAACTGCAGCGCTGACGCGGTCAGGCCGGCTGCAGCGCCGGGCAGCAATTCAACAGAGGCATGACCTACCCGCCTCCCCCTTCGCCCTGGCCGTTGGTAGGGGTGGGGGCAGGTGCTGCAGGGATAATCGGCGGCACAATGTACTGGCGCAGGCAGCGTCGCTGCAGACAACTGCAAAACCAGATCCAAGCTTTGCAAGCTCCTGTTGTGGCGGCTCCTCGCGCTCTTCTGGCTCTTTCGGCTCCTCCTCCCGCCCTTCATCGGGGGGCAGCTCTTCTCGCCACTCTTCGGGCGGCTCCTCCCGTCGTTGCTAGACGAACTCAGAGGACAATCCCTTTCACGACAACAGAAGAGATCCCGGAGCTGTTCTGCTTAAGACCTAGGGAGTCGGTGTGGCAGAGGGGATGCGCAGCTCCACAGCCGTATCCAGGCGAGAGCGTGGGGGTGGGGCTTCTCCCTGAGCCAGTTCTAGGTACTGGGCCAGCGGGTGATGCTCCTTCCAGCGGGATCCCACCTCAGCAGCCATCTGGGTGACTTGGATTTGATAAAGCTGGGCCAGCTCGGCAGCATTGAGGTTGCTCCGCTCCACCTGATCGCGACTGGCCTCGGCCAGGATATCTACCACAAGGTTGCCTTGCTCATCAAACCGCCACAGTTCCAGGCGGCTGCGGGAACGCAGGCTCAGCTCCGTTGGCGAAGCTGGTCGAGTGAGGACATCGACGCGGGCGATGACGATGGCTTCCAGGCCCAGGTAATCGAAAAATTGGCCCACCGCCTCCGGCTTGCGGCGATCCCACTCAAACAGCTCGTAGATGGGCCAGCCCACCTTCTGCAAAATGGGCTGAATGCGACGGTTGTCCAGGGGCACCACCTTCTCGCCGTTGGGGATCAAGCCCAGACGCACCGCCTCTATGGCCAGGCGCTGGCCCAACAGTTGGGTATGCTCCAACCCTCCCACCCCCAAAATGCCAAGGCGACGGCGGGGTTGAGGCCGAATGGGCACCTGCAAAACCACATCCACAGGGGTGGTCAGGCCCCCTTGCAGCAGGATCTCCTGCTCTGCCTTTTCATAGTCGGGGTGCCACACCGTCAACATCCGGCGCCCGGCTGGGGCATGGTCTAGCTCAAAAGCGCCCCGCTCATCGGTTTGAATCGGCTGATTGGGGTTCTCCATGCCCTCCAACTGCACCTGTGCCCCCGCCACAGGTTGCCCCACGCTGTTGCTCACCTGCCCCACCAGCCGTGCTGTTCCCTGGGGCTGCCCTCTGTTTTGGGAGGGAAACAACGGCGTCAACCGCGGAATGGGGGTGGCCGGAGCCTGAGCCAGCGCTCCTGAAGCCAGTGCCAGCCAGCCGCAGAGGGCCAGACTGCCTGTTCGCGAGAGCGTTGCGTAGCGATAGCTAATCCTGTGCCGGAGAGGATGAAAGAAGAAAAAAGGCATAGCGAAGGTTGCATCCGGTAGTAGCAGTCGGTTCTATTCTGCTCCGCACCCCTGACGCGAACAGGGCAAGATCCTGCTGCAGGGATCCTCACCCAGAAAAGGGGTTGTTGGTTTGCCATTGTTGGACAAACACCGGCACCATGTTGCGCACCTGCAGCCGAAACAGGCCCGCTGCCGCATCTTCAAACATCGGATCCCCGCCCACATCATCCCGCCCATAGGCTTCGTAGTAGCGAGCCCGATCCCCAGGCCGATCCCTCTGCAAGTCCACCACCACCACCACCCCGCGGCTGCGCAGCTGGTTGGGGGTGAAGTTGGGAATTTCCACCGGCACCGTCGGGGCCACAAAGCGTAAGGCCGTATTCAGCAGAGAGTTGCCCTGGCGGTTGTAGTCCCGCGAGATCTGCATCTGGGTCAAGAGGATATAGCGCAATCCCAGGGCATCCCCGATCACCTTCAGCTTGGCCAAATCGGAGGTGTAGCGCTCATCCCGATCCAACAAAGTCAGGCCCTGGGTGAGGGGCAGAAGCGGCTCAAACCGGGGATCCGGCCCCAGAGGCCCCTTCAAGAGCAGTACCGGTCGCTGGGGCTGCAACTCCTTCAGGGCCATGCTGAGGTGGCGGGCCAGCTCATCCGAGTAAACGGGTTCATCGGGCAAAAGGCCAATGCCCTCCGGCTGGCGGGTCGGTTCCCCGGGCGGCAGGCGAATATCCTGAGTGGAGACAAAGCCGGCCCGGACTTCCACCTGGGTGCTGGTCAGGGGAAAACCCGGCACCTCCACATCTACCAAATACAGGCCAGCCGGCAGTTCCGGCAGCACATAAGTGCCGTCGGCAGCAATGCGGACGGTTTGCCTGGGTTGGGTTGGCGTGGCGGCCAGGTGCAAAACCCCCGTCTGAACAGGTTGGCCGGCAATATCCAGCACCCGCCCGGTCACCACACCGCGGTTGCCTGGAGAGGGGACTCCCCCGTTCAGGACCTCTGTCCCGCCGTCGCCAACTTGAGCCTGAATATCCTGCAAACGGCGCAAAGCTGGGATCCCTGCTGCCACCACCCACAGATCCCGACCGTCTAACATCACCAGACCCGTCGGTTGTCCCTGCAGCCGCAGTGAGGCTGCCAATCGCCCCGTCTGCAAATCCACCAGTTGCAGGCGGTCGCTATCGCGGGAGGTCACGTAAGCCCAACGTCCATCCGGGGAAAGGGCCAGCCGCGTCGGTCGCCAATCCAGGCCAACCCGCTGCAGGGCCTCGCCGCTGCGGCTCAGATCCAGCACTGTTAGATCTTGGCTGCCGGAGTTGAGCACCACCAAGCGTTGCCGTTCGGCATCCAAAGCCATCGCTTCCGGAGTATTGCCGCCGCGCCAACGGGCCAACAACTCCCCATTGTCTGGGTTGACCACCAGCAAACTGAGGGGATCCTCCCCGGCTAGGCCCACAAACAGGGATCCCCGCTCCGCATCGTAGGCCAGCGCCAAAGGGGGGCCAGGCATCGGCAAATTGCGGGCTTGCGGCTGCTCTGAGGGGTCGCTTTGCGCACCGCTGACGCGCAGGGGAGCAGCCATCACCGCCAAACTCTGGGCAGAGGGCAGGGAGGCAAAAACCCGCCCTGTGGCCGCATCCACGGCAATATCCAAAACCCCTGCCGGCAACCCATAAGCCTGAATCAGCTCCCCCGTCAGCAGATCGAGGGCCACCAGCCCAGGGGCATTGGGGCCAGAGGCGTAGACCACCTGCCGTGCCTCATCCACCCGCACCACACTGGGGGCAAACCCCACCGCCGCCTGCCACAGGGGATCCCCGCTGGCCCCATCCAGCAGGGTCACGGCCTGCTCCTCCAACAGCCCAACCGCAACCCAGCCCCGATCCGGTACCCCATCGATGCGATCGGCAGAGCTGCGCAACGGCAAAAGCCAATCCCCCTCTGTCCTCAGGCCGTTCCCATCCGCAGAAAAGTTCCTCCCAGCAGAGGAAGAGCCTGCCTCCGGCGAAGGGATCCCTTGCCCCAGCACGGGGGATCCCAGCCCCAGCACACCACTCAGCACAACCAGCCATTGCCACCGCATGGCCTTCTCCACCCCACAGTCGCGCCTACTTTGACTCAGGAGATCCTTGCCCAACCAGCATAGCCAACCCGACTGTCCGCTCGCTGTCAGCAAACCCAAACACATTTTGACAGGTTGCCCAGACGAACATAGAATGGATATTCGCTGGTTTTGTCAGGATCAACCATGAAGGTGCGGCCTTCCGTCCGTCGGATCTGTGAGAAATGCCGAGTCATCCGCCGCCACGGTCGGGTGATGGTCATTTGTTCTTCCAACCCCAAGCACAAGCAGCGGCAGGGCTAGAGGTTCGATGCAGGATGTGTCCAGCCTGCAATGGGAGACAGAAGCGAGGGATCCCAACACAACTGAGCAAAACTTTGGCCAGATCTCTCGGCGAGCATAGATCCCAAGACCGGCATCTCTACAGCAACATTTCTCTGAATGAGGATCCCATCTCAGGCAGGCAACTCAATCCTTACTGGGCAAGTGTGTTCGAGTTGGTTTGATTTGAAAGGTACCCCTGACTATGGCACGGATTGCGGGAGTTGACATCCCCCGAGAAAAGCGAGTGGAGATTGCCCTCACCTACATTTACGGCATTGGGCTAACCCGCTCCCGCCAGATTTTGGCGAAGACCGGCATCAATCCGGATACTCGTACCCGCGACCTCACCGACGCTGAGGTGGCCGCCCTACGGACGGTGGTGGAGGGCGAATACCAGGTGGAAGGGGATCTGCGCCGCCAGGAGGCGATGAACATCAAGCGGCTGATCGACATCGGCACCTATCGAGGTCGTCGCCACCGCCTGGGTCTGCCCGTGCGTGGCCAGCGCACCCGCACCAACGCCCGCACCCGCAAGGGGGTCAGGAAGACGGTGGCCGGCAAGAAGAAAGCTCCCGCCAAGAAGTAGTCGCTCGGCTTTGCGCGGAAGGCAAAACTCTTCCACCATCCCGAATCCCAACCCCAAACAGTCGATTGCAAGGACACCTGGATCATGGCTCGGCAGCAACGGCGCGGACGTAAAGTCAAAAAGAACATCCCCAATGGGGTGGCCTACATTCAGTCCACCTTCAACAACACCATCGTCACCATCACGGATCCCAACGGCGATGTGGTGTCTTGGGCCTCGGCAGGTTCTACGGGCTTCAAAGGGGCCAAAAAGGGCACTCCCTTCGCCGCCCAAATGGCAGCAGAAAGTGCGGCGCGTCAAGCCATGGAGAACGGCATGCGCCAGATCGAAGTGATGGTGAGCGGGCCGGGAGCCGGTCGGGAAACCGCCATTCGCGCTCTACAGGCAACGGGCCTGGAAATTACCCTTATTCGAGATATTACCCCCATTCCCCACAACGGTTGCCGTCCCCCCAAGCGGCGGCGTGTCTAAAGGATCCCGCGTTGAGGGCCGGTCGAGCGTCTGTAGGAGTTTGCTCCAGAGCTACAGGTCTGCCCAAGCGTGAGATGACCTCGAAGTTTCATCAGTTCTCCAAACGGATGTCGAGCCAGACGGACGGGGCCACCATGACGATTCAAACCAGCCGAACCCTCTCCCACTCTCTGGGCAGCAGAGCGAGCGCAAGCGCTGTTGCCTACCAGACCGAGTGTGTTGAATCTCATCGGGATGATAACGGCGTTCACTACGGCAAATTTGCTCTGGGGCCGCTGGAGCGCGGCCAAGGGATCACGGTGGGCAACGCTTTGCGGCGGGTGTTGCTCTCCAATCTGGAGGGGACGGCGGTGACTGCTGTACGCATTGCCGGGGTGACCCACGAGTTTTCCACGGTGCCGGGGGTGCGGGAAGACGTGATGGAGATCCTTCTAAACATGAAGGAGCTGGTGCTGCGCTCCAGTTCCCCCGAGACTCAGGTGGGCCGCTTGGTGGCTCAGGGGCCAGGGGAAGTTACTGCTGAGAAGCTGCAATTGCCCAGCGATGTGGAGGTGATCAACCCCCGTCACCACATTGCCACCCTGGCGGAAGGGGCGATTTTGGAAATGGAGTTCATGATTGGCCGGGGACATGGCTACCGCGCCGTCGATTACTCCGACAGCAAAGCGATGGCGATTGATTTTCTGCAGATCGACTCTGTCTTCATGCCGGTGCGCAAGGTGAACTACGCTGTGGAAGCAGCTCGGGTGGGCCAATTCCTGGAAAAAGATCGGCTAGTATTGGAAATCTGGACCAACGGCAGCCTCACCCCGCAAGAGGCCCTCAGCCAAGCGGCCCGCATTTTGGTGGGCTTGTTCGCACCGCTGCAGGAGGTCAGCTTCGATGCTCCTGTGCCGCCCAAGCCAGACGAGGACAACCAAAAAAACCAGATCCCCATCGAGGAGCTACAGCTCTCGGTACGGGCCTACAACTGTCTGAAGCGAGCTCAGATCAACACGGTGGCCGATCTGCTGCTCTATACCGAGGAAGATCTGCTGGAGATCAAAAACTTTGGCCAGAAGTCTGCCGAAGAGGTGGTGCAGGCTTTGAAAGCCCGCTTTGGTCTGACACTGCCCCGCACCCGCGAAAAAGGCAAGGCCTAGAGTTTAGGTTCCGTCTCAAGCATCTGCACCGCTAGCACAACCGCGTCAAAACGCAAGGATCCCCGAAGAGTGTAGGACACAAGACAGAGGTTACCATGCGCCACCGCCGTCGTACCCCCCACCTCAATAAGCCCGCCGACCAGCGCAAGGCCCTGATGCGGGCGCTGACCACGGCTCTGCTGCGGGAAGGGCGGATCACCACCACCAAAGCCCGCGCCAAAGCCATTCGGGCCACCACCGAGAAGATGATCACCCTGGCCAAAGAGGGATCCCTGGCGGCGCGGCGACAGGCGCTGGCCTACATCTACGACAAGGAGCTGGTGCGCTCCCTGTTTGAGCAGGCTCCTGAGCGCTACCGGGATCGGCCCGGTGGCTATACCCGCATCTTGCGCACCGTGCATCGGCGGGGGGATGGAGCAGAAATGGCGGTCATCGAGCTGGTGTAGCGGAAAGGGATCCATGCCGTACCGTCGCATTGCCCTGAGAATTCAGTACCTCGGCAGCAGGTTCTATGGCTGGCAGCGCCAGGCAGCCCGCCGTACCGTGCAAGGGGTGCTGGAGGAGGCGATTGCGTCGCGGGCGGGGCATCCGGTAACCCTCTATGGGGCCGGTCGCACCGATACGGGGGTTCATGCTGCAGGCCAGGTGGCCCACTTCGACACCACCTCCGGTATCCCTGCGGCGGAGTGGTCGAGGGTGCTGAACGACTGTCTGCCGGAAGATGTGGTAGTGCTGGCTTCTGCTCAAGTGCCTGACTCCTGGCACGCCCGCTTTTCGGCTCGCTGGCGCCGCTACCGCTACCTGATCCTGAACCGGGAGCGACCGGATGTGTTCTGGCGCCTCTTTAGCTGGCAAGTGCGTTGGCCTCTGCAGGTGGAGCCGATGGCGGAAGCCCTGAATTCCCTGCTGGGGGAGCACAGCTTGGAAGCCTTCCGGCGGCGGGGATCGGATCGGCCCCACTCGCGGGTACAGGTGCAGGAGGTGCTCTGCCAGCGGCTGGGGGACTTGATCAGCATCGAGGTGCAGGCCAGCGGCTTCCTCTACCGGATGATGCGGCTCTTGGTGGGATCCCTAGAGGTGGTGGGCCGGGGCCAGCTCAGCCCGGCACAGTTTGTCCACCTGTGGCAACACAACGACTGGAGCCAGATGCGCACCCGCTACAGCGCTCCTCCGCAAGGGCTGTGCCTGACGGATGTGGGCTATGCTGCGGATCCCTTCGGTCAACGGTTCGCCCACTCGCCGCCCTTTTGGGCCTTGCCCACAGAGCCTCCCTCCGCCCTCCGGTCGCCGGCTGCGTTGGCCCATTCCTGCGGTTGATCTGGGCGATCTCCAAGCTTGTCCTGATATGTTTCCTTGGCTGCCATGAACAAAACTCCCCTTCCCAACCCCGAGACTCTGGCGCCCCGCTGGTATCTGGTGGATGCTGCCAATCAGCGCCTGGGCCGCTTGGCCGCCGCTGTGGCCACCCTCTTGCGGGGTAAGCATAAACCGGACTTCACCCCTCACCTGGATACGGGGGACTATGTAATTGTGATCAACGCTGAGAAAGTGGTGGTCACTGGCAAAAAGCGCACCCAAAAGCTCTACCGCCGCCACTCTGGCCGTCCTGGCGGCATGAAAGTGGAAACCTTTGCCCAACTGCAGGCGCGCCTGCCGGAGCGGGTGGTGGAAAAAGCGGTCAAGGGAATGTTGCCCCACACCCGTTTGGGCCGGCGGCAATTCACCAAGCTGAAAGTTTATGTCGGGCCAAACCACCCTCATGAGGCCCAGCAACCCCAGGTTTATCCCCTCAACACGATCCCAGGAGCCAAAGCATGACTCAAGCGAGCAGCCAACGAGCCGTTTATTGGGGAACGGGACGCC
Source organism: Thermostichus sp. OS-CIW-32 (assembly GCF_054060415.1). Classification (NCBI taxonomy): domain Bacteria; kingdom Bacillati; phylum Cyanobacteriota; class Cyanophyceae; order Thermostichales; family Thermostichaceae; genus Thermostichus; species Thermostichus sp. OS-CIW-32. Next base: position 16,274 of record NZ_JBSSDD010000016.1, read on the forward strand.
GCAAAACCGCCGTTGCCCGCGTGCGTTTGGTGCCCGGCACGGGCAAAATCATCATCAACGACAGGCCGGGAGACCAGTATCTGCAGTATCAAGAAGCCCTGCTGGCCAGTGTGAAGGGGCCGCTGGAGATCCTTGGTCTGGAAAACTCCTACGATATCCTAGTGCGAGCCCATGGCGGCGGCGTTCACGGCCAGGCGGATGCGATCAAGCTGGGGGTGGCGCGCGCCCTCTGCGAGGTGGATCCGGCCAATCGCGGCCCTTTGAAAGTAGAGGGTTATCTGAAACGGGATCCGCGCGCCGTGGAGCGGAAGAAATACGGCCTGCGCAAGGCCCGCAAGGCTCCCCAGTACTCGAAGCGCTAGGGATCCCTGCCGTTGTTTTTAGAGGAAGATGTTGATAGACAAGGGTATAGAAACAGGCCCAGAGGAGGAAAGGGTTATGCCCAAGAAAGGATTGCACCCGCAGTGGTATCCAGAAGCCAAAGTCATCTGCAACGGCGAAGTGGTGATGACGGTGGGATCCACCAAGCCGGAGCTCAAGGTGGATGTTTGGTCGGGCAACCATCCCTTTTTCACCGGCAGCCAGAAGATCATCGACAGCGAAGGCCGGGTGGAGAAGTTCATGCGCAAATACGGCATGAGCGGTGGCAAAAAGGCCAAGTAGAGGTTCCCCCATCTGGGTGTGGGCAATACTTGGATTCCTGGGTATCGCAAGTCTATGGCTTCTGCTCAACTGATTGACCAGCTTAAGAATGTCGAAGCCACCTTTCAGGAGCTGACGGTGCGCTTGGCCGATCCGGACGTGGCCACGGATCCAGCTGAGCTGCAGCGGATTGCCAAGGCCCGCTCCTCCTTGGAGGCCACCGTCCAGGCTTTTCACGACTGGCAAAAGCTGAATCGCGATCTGCAACAGACGGAAGAACTTTTGCGGGAATCGGCCTCCGACCCGGAGCTGGAGGCGATGGCAAGAGCGGAACTTGAGCAACTGCGGGCCCGCCAAGAACAACTGGAGGAAAAGCTCACCCTGCTGCTGCTGCCCCGGGATCCCAACGACGACAAGAACATTATGTTGGAGATTCGCGCTGGCACCGGTGGGGAGGAGGCGGCGCTGTGGGCGGCGGATCTGGCCCGCATGTACACCCGCTACGCCGAAAAGCTGGGCTGGTCGGTGCGTCTGGCCAGCCTCTCGGAAGGAGAGCTGGGGGGCTACAAAGAGGCGATCCTGGAGATTCAAGGGGATCAGGTGTACAGCAAGCTCAAGTTTGAAGCTGGCGTGCATCGGGTGCAGCGGGTGCCCGTCACCGAAGCGCAAGGCCGTGTCCACACCTCGACGGCCACGGTGGCGGTGATGCCAGAGGTGGACGAGGTGGAGGTGGTCATCGACCCGAAAGACATCGAAATCAAAACGGCACGTTCTGGGGGGGCAGGCGGCCAAAACGTGAACAAGGTGGAGACGGCGGTGGATCTTCTCCACAAGCCCACCGGGATCCGGGTGTTTTGTACCGAGGAGCGTTCCCAACTGCAGAACCGCCAGCGGGCCATGCAGATTTTGCGGGCCAAACTCTACGAGATGAAGCTGCAGGAGCAACAGGCCTCCATCAGCTCTGCTCGGCGCATGCAGGTGGGAACGGGATCCCGCTCGGAAAAAATTCGCACCTACAACTACAAGGACAACCGCGTTACCGACCACCGCCTCAACCAGAATTTCCCTCTGCAGCCCATCTTGGATGGGGAGCTGGACGACTTGATCCAGGCTTGTATTGGCCTTTACCAAAAAGAGCTGTTGGCGGAGCTATCCTAGGCCAAACTGAGTTACCGCCAGCGAATGGGATCCCTTCTCGAGGACCTTTCCTCTGCCGAGCTAGCGGTAGAATAAATACCCACGTCGAGTGCCTAAACCCCCATGCTGGCCGAATACCGCCAACACGCCGCTGCCCGCGAGGCCCAAGGGATCCCGCCGCTGCCCCTGAATGCAGCCCAGACCAGCCAGTTGTGCGAGCTCCTGAAGGCCCCGCCTGCTGGCGAAGAAGCCTTTTTGTTGCACCTCTTAACAGAGCGCGTCCCACCGGGAGTCGATGAAGCAGCCTACGTGAAAGCGGGCTTTTTGGCGGCGGTAGCCAAGGAGGAGGTTGCATCGCCGTTGATCACTCCCCTGCGGGCGGTGGAGCTCTTGGGCACCATGCTGGGGGGCTACAACGTCCAGGTTTTGCTGGATCTGTTGCGGGATCCCCGGAGTGAGATTGCAGCGGCAGCAGCCCGCGCCCTCAGCCACACCCTGCTGGTTTTCGATGCCTTTCACGACGTGCTGGAGCTGAGCCAGTCCGGCAATGCCTATGCCCAACAGGTGATCGAGTCCTGGGCCAAGGGCGAATGGTTTACCGCCAAAGCTCCCCTGGCCGCAGCAATCACTGTAACAGTGTTCAAGGTTGCCGGCGAGATCAACACCGATGACCTTTCCCCCGCCGCCCACGCCACCACCCGCCCGGATATCCCCCTCCACGCCCAAGCCATGCTGGAGTCCCGCGCTCCGGGATCCCTGGTTACCATTGCCGAGCTGAAGCGCCGCGGCCATCCCGTTGCCTTTGTGGGGGATGTGGTGGGCACCGGCTCCTCCCGCAAATCCGCCCTCAACTCGCTGCTCTGGCACATCGGCCACGACATTCCCCATGTGCCCAACAAGCGGGCCGGCGGGGTCATCCTGGGGGGCACCATCGCGCCCATCTTCTTCAACACCGCCGAAGATGCCGGGGCCTTGCCCATCCAGTGCGATGTCTCCCGCCTGGAAACGGGCATGGTGGTTACAATTTACCCCTACGAAGGCGTGATCCGCTCTGAGACCGGCCAAGTTCTCTCCACCTTTTCCCTGCGGCCCGTGACCCTCCCCGACGAAGTGCGGGCGGGGGGACGTATTCCCCTGTTGATTGGCCGTGCCCTCACCGACAAAACCCGCCAAGCCTTGGGTTTGCCTCCCTCGACCTTGTTTATCCGCCCCACTCCACCGGCAGACACCGGCAAAGGCTATACCCTAGCGCAAAAAATCGTGGGCAAAGCCTGTGGGCTGCCAGGCGTGCGCCCGGGCACCAGTTGTGAGCCCCTCATTACCACGGTGGGATCCCAGGACACCACCGGCCCCATGACCCGCGATGAGCTGAAGGAGCTGGCCTGTCTGGGCTTCAACGCCGACCTGGTGCTGCAGAGCTTCTGCCACACCGCCGCCTATCCCAAGCCGGTGGACATCCAGATCCACAAAGAGCTGCCCGACTTTTTCGCTTCCCGCGGGGGCGTTGTCCTGCGTCCCGGCGATGGCATTATCCACTCCTGGCTCAACCGCATGCTCCTGCCGGATACCGTCGGCACGGGGGGCGACTCCCACACCCGCTTCCCCTTGGGGATCTCCTTCCCGGCGGGATCCGGTCTGGTGGCCTTTGCCGCCGCCATGGGGGTGATGCCCTTGGACATGCCGGAATCGGTGCTGGTGCGCTTTAAGGGGGAACTGCAGCCGGGGATCACCCTGCGGGACATTGTCCATGCCATCCCCTACGTGGCCATTCAGAGGGGGCTGCTCACCGTTGAGAAAAAAGGCAAGAAAAACGTCTTTGCCGGGCGCATCATGGAGATCGAGGGCCTGCCGGATCTGAAGGTGGAGCAAGCTTTTGAGTTTACCGATGCCTCGGCAGAGCGCAACTGTGCCGGCTGTACCATCAAGCTGAGCCTCGAGACGGTCTCAGAATATCTGCGCTCCAACGTGGTGCTGCTGAAAAACATGATTGCCCGCGGCTACCAGGATGCGAGAACCTTGCTGCGGCGCATCGCCAAAATGGAAGCCTGGCTGGCCAGCCCCACCCTCCTGGAGGCGGATGCCGACGCTGAATACGCCGAAGTCATCGAAATTGACCTCAGCACCATCACCGAGCCAATTGTCTGTGCCCCCAACGATCCCGACAAGGTGATGACCCTGAGCGAAGTCCATGCCCAACACGCCGCCGGCAACCCCGATACGCCGATCAAGATTGACGAAGTTTTCATCGGCTCCTGCATGACCAACATCGGCCACTACCGCGCCGCCGCCAAAATCCTGGAAGGCCAAGGGCGGGCCAAGGTGCGCCAATTCTGGATCTGTCCGCCCACCCGCATGGATGAGGCACAACTGCGCTCGGAAGGCGTATACGGCATCTTTGCTGCCGCCGGGGCCAGAACGGAAATGCCGGGATGCAGCTTGTGTATGGGCAACCAAGCCCGCGTGGAAGACGGGGCCACCGTCATGTCCACCTCCACCCGCAACTTCAACAACCGCATGGGCAAAGACGCGCGGGTTTATCTGGGATCCGCCGAGCTGGCCGCCGCCTGCGCCCTTTTGGGCCGGATCCCCACCCCTGAGGAATACCAAGAGATCGTCTCCACCAAGATCCAGCCCTTTGCCGGCGAGCTGTACCGCTACCTCAACTTCCACGAGATCCCTGGCTTTGAGGACGAAGGACGGGTCATCCCGCGGCAGCACGTGGAGGAGCTGTCCAGGAGCCGTTCTTGAGCGAGAATAGGGGCTAGCTGCCCTGATAGCATGGCAGGGATCGCCCCATTGCCCTGGAGAAAGCTCAATGGCCCTGAATCCAAAGAGGATCCGCCGCATCCACCGCACCCTTGCCCCCATCCTGGCCTTGCCTTTGGTGGTAACGGTGCTAACGGGATCCCTCTATCAAATTGCCCGCCTTAACGAAAACTTCAACTACTACTGGCTGATCCAAATCCACAAAGGGCAGTGGGGCCCCCTCGATCTGCAAGCGGTTTACCCCTTCTTAAACGGACTGGGGCTGCTGGTGATGGTGGCCACCGGCCTCAGTATGTGGTTACCCACAAAACTCCATCGCCGCCCCAAACATACGGAGTCCCAGAGGGTTTTGGATAGATAAACCTGTAGGGTAAATACCTAAGAAACATTCCAGAAAACCCTACATTTCCCGGAACGGATTTGACTACACTAGAAGCATAGAGGTTTTGCTTGCACCTCTAAAGTTGAGCCCCAAAAGCTAAGCTCCAAACTCGAACTGGAAGTCAAAAAAGCAAAGTAATAGAGGAGGAGGATGCTCTATGGCTCTTGTCCGCTGGGATCCATTTCGTGAAATTGACGAAATTCAACGGGAAATGAACCGGATGTTCGACCGGTTGATCCCTCGCACCACCGAAGCTGACGGCTTCGCCTTCATGCCGGCAGTGGAGATGCACGATGATCCCGAAACCATTACCCTGAAGCTGGAGCTGCCCGGCTTGAACCCCAACGACTTGGATATCCAAGCCACAGCCGAAGCGGTCTCCATCACTGGGGAACGGCGATTTGAGAAGCGCTCTGAAGACAAAGGGGTAACCCGGACTGAATTCCGTTATGGGCGCTTCCAACGGGTGATCCCGCTGCCGAACCGGATCAAACACGATCAGGTGAAAGCCGAATACAAAGATGGGATCCTCACCCTCACCTTGCCCAAGGCAGACTCTGAAAAAGCCCAAGTGGTCAAAGTGAGCGTTGTCTCCTGATGGCCTAGAGGTTAGGCAACTTCCTAATAGGGAAAAAGGATCCCATAGAGGTAGGCGATGAGCCTACCTTTTTTTACATTTCGGTTCAAGATTCCATGGCTTCCCAGCTCCCCTCTCCTTCTGGGAAAGGGGCCGGGGCAAGGGCAGGGGCAACGACCATAAACTGGCTTCGCTGCAGGGATCCCCAGCTCTCCCTACCGAACTCAACTCAACTCGATTTGACTTTTGCCCGCCGCTTTGGATAGGGTTTGAGTGCGCAACGGAGCCAAGGTTGAGAGCATGGCCAGCGTTACCTACGAACACGTTACCAAGCGGTACGGAGACACCACGGCTGTACACGATCTGAACATCGCCATCGAGGACGGGGAATTTCTCGTTTTTGTGGGCCCCTCCGGCTGCGGCAAAACCACCTCCCTGCGCATGCTGGCCGGGTTGGAAGAGATCAGCGCCGGATCCATCTACATCGGCGACCGCCGGGTGAACGATGTCCCCCCCAAGGATCGGGATATCGCCATGGTCTTCCAGTCCTACGCCCTCTACCCCCACATGACCGTGGCCGAAAATATGGCCTTTGGCCTCAAGCTGCGCGGCCTGCCACGGGCGGAGATCGAAAGCCGGGTTAGGGGGGTGGCCAAGCGCCTTGGGATCGAGCACTTGCTCAACCGCAAGCCCAAGGAACTTTCGGGTGGGCAACGGCAGCGGGTTGCCGTCGGGCGGGCCATCGTGCGCAATCCGGCGGTGTTTTTGATGGATGAGCCCCTCTCCAACTTGGATGCCAAGCTGCGGGTACAGGCGCGGGCCGAGATTAGCAAGTTGCACATGCAACTGGGCACCACCTTTATCTACGTTACCCACGACCAGGTGGAGGCCATGACCATGGGCAACCGCATCGCCGTCATGAAGGATGGCCGCCTGCAGCAGGTGGATACCCCCCACACCCTCTACACCCGCCCGGCCAACCTGTTTGTGGCCGGGTTCATCGGCAGCCCCGCCATGAATTTCTTCCAGGCCAAGCTGCGGGAGCAGGAGGGCACCCTCTGGATCGATACCGGCGCCTTCCGCGTGGCCATCCCGCCCCACCAGGCGGATCCCTATTGGCAATACGTCGGCAAGTCGGTCATCTTCGGCATCCGCCCGGAAAACATCCACGATCCCCACTACCAACCCCCAGGGATCCAACCTGCCCCGGTGCGGGCTAAGGTCTCCGTCACCGAGCTGATCGGCCATGAAGTGATCCTCCATCTCAGCACCAGCGACCGAGAAGGGATCCTGGCCGAGCAGGAGTTTGTGGCCCGCGTGGATCCCCGTACCCAGCTGCGCGTCAACCAGTGGGCAGAAGTGGTCTTCGACATGGATCGCTTCCACCTGTTTGACCCGCAAACCGAGCAGCGGCTGGGATAAAAACGATGACCAAAAAAACTGGGTTACAAGCCCCGCCCTTCTAGGGCGGCTTTTGTAAGATGCTATTCGACAGAAAAGGCAACTTTGCATGTACCTTGTCCGCAAGCTCAAGCTAGGCGTCTCAGAGCAACTGCAGCTGTTGAGCAGGGCAGCAGGCGAGCTGTACTCAAAGGTGCTCGTTCACTTTTGGCGGGTTGTCCGCAAGAAGGGACTGTGGTTGAAACCTTCCACGCTAATGCGGTGGTTTCCCAACGACCCTGAGAATACACTTCATGCTCACAGTGCAGACGCGGTAGTGCAAAGCTTCTTTGCCTCTTTGAAGTCCTGGCGAGAACGCCGCCAAACCGACCCCAACGCCCGTCCACCTCGACGGCGTCGGTACTATTCCAAAGTTCAATGGAAGTCTTCAGCCATCCAAGTCGTCAATGGAAAGCTGCGATTGTCGAACGGGAAAGGCAATGAGCCCCTGATGATTAACTGGGCTTGGGACACACCTGTTTGGGTAGAGATGGGCTGGGATGGCCAGCAGTATGAGTTGAGAGCATGACTCTAGTCAATGATACGCTGGACTATACTGAAAGTAATGTACAGTATGTTCAGTATGGCTGCTTGGTATGGCTAGGTATGTAAAACCGAGAGAAGCGGCGGACTATTTCGGGGTGTGTCTCCACACTTTGAGGCGATGGGAACAGAAAGGCTGGATCAAGGCAATACGTACACCATCCGGCAGGGCGAGAAGGTATGACCTCGACAGCTACATCAAAGTGCCCAGAAAGGCCAAACGAGTCGTTTTGTACGCCCGAGTCAGCAGCCGAGGGCAGAAACCAGACTTGGAGCGACAGATTGCAAGGCTGGTTAGCCTCTATCCTGGAGCCGAAGTGGTCGGAGAGGTTGGCGGCGGTCTCGACTTCAAAAGACCAAAGTTCCTTGCCTTATTGGAACGAGTTCGTGCGGGAGATGTCGGAACAATTGTGGTCGCTCACCGGGATCGACTCTGCCGGTTTGGATTTGAGTTCGTTGAGTGGTACTGCCGCCAATACGGGTGCGAAATCTTGGTTCTCGATGACGATCACCTTTCTCCCCAACAGGAACTGGTTGAGGATATCCTCACCATCCTGCACTGCTTCAGTAGTCAGCTCTACGGACTCAGAAAATATCGGGCTGCAATCGAGAAAGATACGGATTTATCCGGAACCAGCGCTGGCTAAAGTCTGGAAGCGGTGGCAAGCGGCGTGCCGGTACTGCTACAACCAAGCGATTGCCTATCAGCGTCAGCATGGTACCCCAAAAACGGCCAGAAAGCTGCGGGACATCATCCTGCGTTCCGACCTGCCCCAGTGGGTAAAGGACGCCCCCTGCCACATCAAGCAGAACGCGGTCGTCGAGGCGTGGTTGGCGTTTCGCCGAAGCAAAGACGCGAGGTTTCGCAGTGTGCGGGACAGGTCACATACGCTGCAATTCAACGCCGGCAACTTTCGCAATGGGACGTGGTATCCGAAACTCACCCGAGGTTTGGCGTTTCGTGCATCCGAGGAGATGCCCAGAGAATGGGCACGCGGAACTGAGCTAATGCGGGTGAAAGACAGATGGTATGCCATCTTTCCTGAGCCTGTGAACGAGCAGTGTTCGCTAGCAAAGGGGGTGATTGCGCTTGACCCTGGAGTAAGAAGCTTCTTCACAGGGTTTGATGGAGCAGGTTTTGTAGATATCGCCAAGGGGGACTTTGGCAGGATCGTTCGGCTGTGCTACCACCTAGACGATCTGCAGTCTAGGCTGAGCAAAGCGCCGAGACCCAAGCGCAGACGGATGCGGCAAGCGGCGTTTCGTCTGCGGGAGAGAATCAGGAACTTGGTGGACGAGTGCCATCGCAAAGTAGCGGCGTTCCTGACGGATAACTACCGATTGATATTCCTCCCCACTTTCGAGTCAGCCAAGATGGTTGCTAAGGCAGGGAGGAAGTTTGGTAGCAAGACAGCAAGGGCGATGCTCACCTGGGCGCACTATCGGTTCAAGCAGTTCCTGAAGTTTCAAGCCAAGAAGAAAAACGTGGTCGTCGTGGAAGTATCGGAAGCGTACACCAGCAAAACCTGTACCAAGTGCGGGCACATCCACGCCAAGTTAGGTGGCGCGAAGGTGTTTGTCTGCCCAAGATGCGGACGCAAGCTACCACGGGACTGGCAAGGCGCCCTGGGTGTCATGCTCAGGGCTTTGCGGGATACCGCCTTTCTGTTCAGTAATGGGCAGAATGCTATCGCTGCACCGTTGAGCGATAATGCTCAGCAGTGTTCAGCGTAAATGTATCAGCTTGCTACAAGGTGGGGGATACGCCGCCGGAAGAAGAGGGGGAAGAGAGCAACGTTGCCGCTGTGGATTTGGGTGAGATGCACCCCGCAGTCGCTCATGAGGGGGGACAAACCTACCTTGCCAATGGCAGGCTGCTGCGCTCCAAAAGGCGCTACCAGAACAAGCTGCAGGGCAAGCTAGCTCGACTCCTGGCGCGCAAAAAGCGGGGTTCTCGGCGGTGGAAGCGGCTAATCCGTTCCAATCGCGTGAGCGGGACGGAGTCCTTACGCCTGCAGCTCAAGAAGCTACACCACCAAATCCAAGACATTCTGCACAAGCAGACGACCAGACTGGTCTCCACGCTCCACGAGCGAGGCGTGCAGACAGTTGTGATTGGCGACATTCGGGATATCCGGATGTCTGCCAACTACAACAAGAAAGCGAATCAGAAGATCCACCAGATGTTGCATGGTCAAGCTCGGCACCAAATCACTTACAAGGCCGAACGGCTGGGGATGAAGGTTGTGCTGCAGGATGAGCGGTACAGCTCTCAGGAGTGTCCTGTTTGTGGGCAGAGAAACAAGCCCAAAGGTCGTGTGTACAGGTGTGGGTGTGGGTTTGAGTTCCATCGGGACGGGGTGGGTGCAATTAACATTGTTGCTACGCAACGCTAACGCGAACGCAGGAAGTATCTGGGCTCCGGCCCAGTAGTTGGGGTTATGGCATCCCCCATAGGGTTGAGGTTGAGGACTCCGTCCCGCTAACGCGAACAGCCTCATGCCCTGTGTAGCTCAGTTGGTAGGAGCAATTCTGCTGGCTGAGAAAGAATCCCCGTCCTTTAGGGCGGGGGGTATGTCAACCAAAAAGGCCCCCATGTATGAATCAGGGGGGCTTTCGTAAGTCCTGGCTTTGCACTTGCCTAGCGAAGTGGGGAATCCAGCAGAATGACCAGGCGTTCTTCCAAAAACTTCAGGTTGGCCAACACTTGACTAAACGCTTCTTCCTGGGTCCAGTCCATGATCTCCATGGTTTTGTGAACCAGCGATTGCACCGGCACCGGCAAAGGGCCGAAGACATCCACCAGCCAGCGCACCGAGAAAGGATCGATGGTAATGTTCCCCTCAGCTCCCGGCCAGCCGTTGATGTTGACAGGGCCGTTGTCGCGAATGGCGTTGAGAAAAGCCTGCTTGGCATCCAACCTCACCAAAAGGGGGTGGGCTTGTACGGTGCCGTTCCACCATTCGTCGTTTGTAAACGGCTCAGCTTTGGGAATGCCGGGGTGCCCGCACCAAAAATCAATCAAGCGGGTCATGTTGGGGAAAATCAGCTCGATGAAGTGAAGTTTTTGCTCCTCGCTTAACTTATTGAGTTGCCGCATCGAGTAGGGCACTGGCTTAGTCAAGACCCTCTCCAGCTTCCACTGCTGCCAATTCACCATGCTGATAAACTCAAGGCCGGCCTGCCTCAACATCTCAAACACCTGCGGCACCGTAAAGCCCTTGTCGCTGCGCAGCAGGAAGTTGGCCAGGATCCCCGCTGTGGTTTTGATGGCATCGCCGTTCCAGTGGCTCTTCACAAAGCTGGCGTCGGTGAGCGCTTCCATCACCTCTCGTAGCAGGGGCACCGCTTTGGCTGCCGGCTCGTCCATCACCCCCAGCAGCTCCATCGCATCCTGCATGTTGAAGATAAACTGCCGCTGATAAAGGCTATGAACATTGGTGCGGATGATCCCATCGGGCTTGAGCACCTGCCGCATGCCTTTCAAACCGGCAACCGGGTCGTCCAGTAGGTAGAGAACGTCGTTGCAGGCAATAAAATCAAACTCCTCCCCCAGCGCCGTCATGTCGGTAATGTCCATAACATGAAAGCGGGCGTTTTCAATCTTATGGAACTTAAAGCGCTGCTCTGCCATCTTGATGGACTCCGGCGAAATATCCACACCCACATAGCGAGCGCCGGGGTTGGCCGTTGCCAAAACCAAAGTTTCCCAACCGGAGCCACAGCCGGCATTGAGCATCACCTTGCCTTCCGGCAATACCACCTTGCGATCCCGCAGGTACCTGGCCGTCGTAAGGCTGTTGGCAAACAAAGCAAAGTTGTCGGTAACCGTCTGCTCAATTGGCACATTTGGGTAGGGAAACTCGTCAAACTGCGCCTGTACGGGGTTGGACACAACTTTCTCTGCCATGGCAGTCTTCCTGTTTTTGGGTATCCCAACACTCTTAGCACGCACCCTATCGTACTGCATAGCAAGCAAAAGACTGAGGCAAATCCAGAAAAGCCTGAGGATGGTATAGTGGTGGGGTGTTTTGTAACTACCTAACCTAGAATTCAGGGGAGTCGGGAAGAGGGATCCTTCGATGAGCCCCCGCAAGCGGCTGTTTTGGTTAATGGCAACTTTTCTCCTTGGAATTCTGGCTGCTTGTGGGCTAGCTAGCGGGCCCAGCCTCCTCAGTCGCCCAGAGACTTCATCGCCCGCCCCAGAAGGAGGCGTTGCTGCCTACTACGACGGCAACCCGCAATCGGTAACCATCCGCGATGCCGCCATTGCCTTTGCCATTGCCAGCGGGATCACCCAGCCCAGCCAGATTGTCAGCTTTGTCAACACCGTTTTGCGGGTGCAGCCTCCTCTCACCTTGGCTGAGGTGACCACGGCCGACCCCAATCCGGTGGCCATCTCCGATTTTGATGGGGATGGCACGCCAGGCACCATTCGGGATGCGGCTATTTTGTTTGCCATTGCCACTTTGCAGACCCGCGATGCCAACCGCATCAACACCTTCGTCAACACCGTTTTGCGGCTGCAACCTCCCCTCAACCTTACGCCTGAACAAGCGGCCAGATTGCCAGGGCCGGGATTTGTTCCGCCCACAGGGCTTCCAACCGCCTCGCCTTCGCCGTCACCACCTGGGATCCCTACCCTGGGGGTGCCGCAGGCGGTTACAGGGCGCTTGACCACCAGTAGCCCTCGGGATCCCCGTCGTCCTACTCACTTCATTCAGGATTTCCTGCTCAGCGCGCCTGCGGGGCAAACGGTGCGGATCCAGCTTTCCAGTATCGACTTCGATACTTACCTTTTCATCGTTAACCAGGCTACCGGCGAGGTGATTGCCGAAAACGACGACTTTGGGGGGAGTACGAATTCCCAGCTCGACTTGGTTGTGCAAGCTGGAATCAACTACTTGGTGCGGGTTAGCAGTTACGACCCTGGTGCTACGGGTGCTTTCCAGCTTAGGACTGCTCTGGTTGCCCCGGCACCCACTCCTTCTCCCACGGCTTCGCCCACTCCCTCTGCTGGCGGCTTCAACATCGAGATTGAATTCATCGACAACAGCCTCAGCCCTTCCCAGCGCAACATCGTTCTGCAAGCGGCCCGGCGCTGGGAGCAGATCATCACTGGGGATCTGCCTGATGTAACCGTAACTCTGGAGGCTGGCTTCTGCGGAGCTGGTTTCCCCCCGACTCCCCTGGTCAATCGTCCTGTGGATGATCTCTTGGTTCAAGTAACCGGCGCCCGGCTCCTCTCCAGCCCCCCTGAGAGTGATGGTCCGGGTAAGGCTGTGGGTCAAGCGGGCCCCTGTGGCCCCCTTCGGCCTGGGATCGGCATCATCCCCTATGCCAGGATGGGGATCGACCCAGCGGATTTGAATCGGCTAGAGGAGCAGAGATCCCTCTTTGACGTTGTCCTGCACGAGCTGGGCCATGCTCTGGGGTTCGGCACCGTTCCCAACTGGAGTCCTTTTCTCCTCAACAGCGGCACCACCAACCCGCGCTTTGCCGGCCGGCAGGCCACTGCTGAGTACAACAGCCTGGGCGGATTGGGGAATGTGCCGGTGCAGGTTGAGCCACCTCCCGAAGGTCACTGGCGGCGAACCCTAGGGTTGGAGCTGATGACGCCGGTGCTGCCACCGCCACCTGCACGCCCTGTTCTCAGCCGCATCACCGCTGCGGCCATGCAGGACTTGGGGTTCACGGGCGTCAATTTGTCTGCTGCGGATCCCTATACCCTGCCTCCAGAAGGGCGCCGCCTGCCCCCAGGGGAGGGGCTCTTCCTTGGCAACGACGCTGTTTTTGGCCCAATTGGGGGCGAGATCCATCCTCTTCCCTGATAGCCTTCCAGACTTGGCGTGGTGGCCCTCCGCTACCCCAACTCGTCCTTGGCAAAATGCCCAGGGATAGCCCGACCCGTTGTGGAGCTGCAACAAAAAAAGGCCCCGCCAGGGGCCTGCCAGAGAAAGGGCTGGAAAAGGTTAGGGGCAAGAGCAGGAGGGGGAAGTTACAAACCTTTTCTCCGGGGACGTGAAGAAGTCGTTGAACGTGTTGGCCGGAGGAAGGGGAATAGGATTCACATTTCCAAGTTGTTTACAGATAGCGATGCTGTTGTTTCCCAAAGAAGAATTGGTAAAGGTGTTGCCTTGCACTGTTACGTTAATACTACTACCAACGCAAACGCCAATTTGACCTGGAGTTCCCTCTTTTACCTTAATCTCGGAGTTTATCACTTTTCTTGCAGGGCCTGAACTACCTTTTAGGAGGATAGCAACGTTGGGAGCACCTGTAGCAGGTGAGATCGCGCTCAAGTTGACCTCTGTGTTCGGGCCTTCAATCTCTACAGATCCGAAAGTTGAATCCTCCAAAATGCCCACGACACCCTTGTTCGCCGATGCTGGCCCAGTAGCCACAACCGAGCTGCCATTGATTACTTTGAGGATTGTGTTAGTCCCCACGTGGCGGATCCCAGCAGTGAAGTTTTGGTCGCCTTTAATCAAAACATCCACATTGTCGAGGGTGACGGTGGCGGGAGTGGTAGAAGAAGCAGTTACTTCGATACATCTGTCGCCAAGCCCTACGTCAGTAGTAGCAGTACCAGCACTGCCAAGACCTCTACAATCAATGAGCATGTCTTTCAGGGGCGTTCCCGCAGCAGCGAGCGTGATGGCGGCGGCTTTTGTACCAGGACCACCGGGATCCCCGCTCTCAATCTTGAACCCTTGAAGCCTGTAGCCTTTGTTGAGAGTTAAAAGCTTATCGTTCGTCAGCTTGAGTGTGAAATTAACGCCGCTGTCAGGAAGCACCGTGACGGATCCAGCTGTCAAATTCTGACTATTGATGTTGGCGCTACTAACAATCTCCGTTCCGTCGGCAATGATCCTTACAATCACATTTGTCCCGCCGCCAAGACTGGCTGCGGTCTGAACTGAAGTGGATTGCAGCACCTGCTTCACAGTTTTGAACGGCTGGAGAGGTGAGGTACCTAGGGAACTATCATTGCCTAAGGTTGGATGCACATAGAACTGAGCAGGTGTCGGCGTTGGCGTGGGTGTCGGTGTCGGTGTCGGCGTGGGGGTGGGTGTTGGCGTGGGTGTCGGCGTCGGGGTCGGCGTCGGGGTCGGCGTCGGAGTCGGTGTGGGAGTCGGAGTCGGTGTGGGAGTCGGAGTCGGTGTGGGAGTCGGAGTCGGTGTCGGAGTCGGCGTGGGCTCGCTGAAGAAGGTATCCAACTGCCGTTGGGTGACGCTGACACCGCTGAGCTTCAGGGTGGTGGCAAGGAAGCGGTTGATCCTACTAGCCGTCACCGGACGGCCTGTGTAACTTGCCGCAAACAAGACAGCCGCATCGTTACAGTCCACCTCCCCATCGCCAGTAAAGTCCGAAACAGAGGGGTTGAGCGGATCACCCAACCCTGTCACCTCGGCAACCGTAATCGGCCCCACCTTGAGCGTGTTATTGACAAAGTTAACAATCTTCCTGGAGTCGTTGGTGTTGAGAACGCAGGCGGCAAAGAGCACTGCCGCATCCTCAATCGTGACCGAGGTTTTTACCCCGTCGTAGTAGAAAGCAATGCTCTCAGAGCCCTGCACTGCTGTTTCTGGCGCCTGAGCTGAAATTGTCGGGGGAAGCTGAGTAACAGCCGGAGGATCCGAAGTAAGGGAACAAGCAGCCCCTCCTCCTACGAGGGAGGAAGCCAAAATCAAGGGAGCTATCGGGTGACGAAAGCGGGATTTTGAGTTGCGGGAAGCCATGGCAGATCTCCTTCAAAAACTTGCTGGGGTCAACGTCTTTAGCAAGAGCTGCCCAGCTCACCCCAGGGAAACTCAAAGGCAAACCTTGAGTCTAGTCTCAAGTATACCCAAAGGGCGCTCAAAAAAGCACAGCGACGGTGCCTTTCCCAAAGCTGAAGAAGAAGACAACCGGTTGCCATCTAGCACCTGATACATTCACGCTGAACTCTCCTGAACATGGTTCAGGAAAGAAGCGATCGCATCCTGCCTATCTCTGAGCAGGAAGGCGGTATCCCGCAAAGCCCTGAGGAATACCCCCCGAGCGCTTTCCCCCTTCACTTCCCGGCAACCGTTGCGGTGGACTCAAGGATCAGGGGGAAACTTGGTCTACTATATCCCTCTCAATGACTTTTGCCAAACCGCCTAAAGCTCAGTAAATTCAGCAAAGTTCAGGGTTTTGGGGGTTAGAGGCATGCTCCTGAATGGAAACCGATTGCCCTTCTAGGGCCAGCCCCAAGCTAGTTCACTGAGATGCCCGGCCCGAAGTTGAAGTAGGTGGTGCTGCCAGGGTTAGTGTTGTTGTCAAAGGTGCTAAGGGTAGTACCGCCGACCGTAATCGGCCCAGGTGAAGGAATGGCGGGAGTCACCCGGATCTGGCCGCCAAAGGGAATGGTAAAGGAAGTGGGGAAGGTGGCCACATTCCCAGACACCGAGGTGGAGGTGGCGATCACCGTGCCATCTGCTTGTCGAATGGTTACTGTGGCCCCTGCCGGCAAGCCCGGGATCGTAATCTGCGGGCCGGCAGGAGTGGGCGTGGGGGTGGGTGTCGGTGTCGGCGTGGGTGTTGGAGTTGGAGTGGGCGTGGGAGTAGGTGTCGGCGTGGGTGTTGGAGTTGGAGTGGGCGTGGGAGTAGGTGTCGGAGTGGGCGTTGCCGTGGGTGTGGGGGTCGGAGTTGGCGTGGGGGTGGGTGTTGGAGTTGGTGTAGGGGTTGGAGTGGGCACAGGTGTTGGTGTGGGGGTCGGAGTTGGCGTGGGCGTGGCAACCGTGAGAGGATCCCTTGAGGAAGAGCCGCAGGCAGCCATCAGCCCGGCCAGAGCGGCGGCCAACACTGAGGAAACAAGGGAAACACGCCAACTGGTTGGGAAGTTGCGGTCAGACATTCTCAAATCTCCAGCGAAGGATCAGCAAGAATTGGGGTAGCGGTTGCAGTCTTGGTTCGGCGCCGGCCAGCTCAGGGGAACTAACGGGTATTATTCCCCAACCCTGGCCGAGAAGGAAGGGGATCCACGGCTCTGGGCCTAGTCTTGGCTCATAAGGTAGGTAATGGCGCGGTTTTGCTGCTCAACCACCTGGCGCAGCTCGGCAATGCTGGCCCGCAGCTCAGCGATGGACTCCCTAGTTTGGGCAATGGCTGCAAAAACTTGCCCAATCGCCTCTGTGTTTTGGGCAATGACTGCGAAAAGACGCTCAATGGCCTCTGTGTTCTGGACAGTAACTGTGGAAACACGCCCAATGGCCTCTGCGTTCTGACCAATGGCTGCAAAGGCTTGCCCAATGGCCTCTGT
>NZ_JBSSDD010000017.1:0-30228 GCF_054060415.1 Thermostichus sp. OS-CIW-32
CGAGGGGATTCGGGCGTGGATGGCGCCGCAGGACCAGCCCCATGAGCGCTTTGAGTTCCCTGAAGAAGTCCTCCCCCGCGGCAATGCGCTCTAAAGGAAGCTACCCTGGCTGCGTCAGGGATCCGCTCCCGGCGAATCTTGAGTAATCCACTTGAGTATTGAAGAGTTCAGGGATCCCCCAAGGGATCCCTTTTTGTTTTTTGTAATGGGCATGAGGTGGCTAGGAAGGGATCCCGTCTCGCAAGCGGGCGCGAATGGCTTGCCAGATCTGTTCAACCAACTGGGGCGGGCTGGTTTCTGACCGGATGGGCACCCGCACATCGGCTTGGGCGTAGAACGGCTCTCGCTCTTGCATCAGCTTGTACAGGGCAGCTTGGGGGTCGGGGGTTTGCAGCAGGGGGCGTTGGCCGGGATCCCGCTTGAGCCGCTGCCAAATCAGCTCGGGGGTCGCATCCAGCCAAACGGTGAGGCCATGGTGCAAGTAGCTCCAATTTTTGGGGCGCAACACAATGCCGCCGCCTGTGGCGATCACCAACCGGGTGTAGCTGCTCAACTGGGCCAACACCTGCGTCTCCAGATCCCGGAAGTAGGCTTCCCCATGCTCGGCGAAGATCTGAGCGATGGAAGAACCCCCCACCTGCTCCACCAGACCATCGGTGTCGAAAAATTGAAAGCGCAACTGGGCTGCCAGCTCCGATCCCACGGTGGATTTGCCGCTGCCCATCATCCCAATGAGATAAACATTTACGCCGCGCAGGCGCTCAACTTCCTCGGGGTGGATCATGGGAAAGGTACCTAGATATAGCCATGCTCGGCCAGAAACTCCAGAGAAACGCTGCTCTCGGGGGGCAGCAAGCCCAGCAATTTTTCCACATACTTGCCCAAAATATCCGCCTCTATGTTGACGGGATCCCCAACTTGGAGCTGAGAAAGGTTGGTCTCGCGGTAGGTTTGGGGGATCACAGCCACCTTGAACCAGCAGCCCCCTTGGCGCACCTCAGCAATGGTCAAGCTCACCCCATTCACCGCCACGCTGCCCTTGGGTACGATGTAACGCCCGATCTCTTCGGGAACCTTGAAGCTCAGCTCCCAGGCGTTGCCAGTGGCGGCTTGATCCCACAGTTGCCCCACCCCATCGATATGGCCGCTGACAAAATGCCCCCCTAACTTGTCTCCTACCCGCAGCGCCGGTTCCAGGTTGACTGTGCGCGGGCCGAGGGATCCCTGGCCCCAAGTCGAGCGCCGCAGGGTTTCCGGCGAAACATCGGCCAAAAATCCATCGGGCAGAATCTCCACCACCGTCAGGCAAAGGCCGTCCACCGCCACGCTATCTCCATAGGCCAACTGAGGTTGCAACCGGGGACAGGTAACCCGTAGCTGTGAAGAATTGATCAACTGGGCTGTGCCCAAACTTCGAACCAGACCCGTAAACATTGCTTTGGCTCCTTAGGTTTTGCCGGCTGCCTTTTTGGCTTTCTGTTTTTCTCGCTCTTTGGCTCGTTTTTCGGCAGCGATTCGCTCTTGTCGGGCTTTCTCTTTCTCTTCAGCGATCTTTTCTAGATAGTAGTGATAGTTGCCCTGGTAGGCGACCAACTCTCCGTTGCGAATCTCTACAATCTTGTTGGCCACTTTTGAGATAAAGTAGCGGTCGTGAGAAACAAGGATCACCGTGCCATCGTAATGCTGTAAAGCTTCTTCCAGCATCTCTTTGGCCGGGATATCTAAGTGGTTGGTGGGCTCATCCAAAATCAGTAGGTTGGCCGGCTGAAGTAGCATTTTCGCCAACGCCAAGCGGGCTTTTTCTCCCCCGCTCAAAGCCGCTACTTTCTTAAAAACGGCGTCGCCGCTGAACAAAAAGCGACCCAACAGCGTGCGCACTTCTTCGTTTTTCCAGTCGGGCACTTCGTCATGGATGGTGTCCAAGACGGTTTTGCTCAGATCCAAAGCCTCTGCTTGATTTTGCTCGAAGTAGGCAGGGATCACATTGTGTGCTCCCAATTTCACAGATCCCTCGGTAGGTTGCTCTAGGCCGGTGATAAGACGCAGCAGGGTGGATTTTCCTGCCCCATTGGGCCCCAGAAAGGCGACGCGATCCCCACGCTCGATCAACAGCTCCGCACCCAAAAACAAAATCTTATCTCCATAAATGTGCGTCAAATTCTCGATCTTCACCACCTCGCGACCACTGCGGGGAGCAGGGGGAAAGCGAAACTTGAGGGTACGCACGTCGCCAATGGGCGCTTCGACCCGCTCGATCTTTTCCAGTTGTTTTTCGCGGCTTTTGGCCTGAGTGCTGCGGGTGGCACTGGCCCGGAAGCGATCGATGAAAGTTTGTTGCCTTTCAATTTCCTTTTGCTGACGTTCGTAGGCAGCTTGTTGTGCCTCTCGCCGTTCAGCTTTTTGGAGTAGGTATTGAGAATAGTTACCCAAGTATGTCGTAGAAACTCCTCGCTCCGTCTCCACAATTTGGGTGCAAAGCCGATCCAAAAACTCTCGATCATGAGAAACAATCACCATGGGGATCGTCAAGCTCTTGAGGTAGTTTTCCAGCCACTCAATGGTCTCCAAGTCTAGGTGGTTGGTCGGCTCATCTAGCAACATCAAATCGGGTTTTTGCAGCAGGATTTTCCCCAGGCTGATGCGCATCTGCCAGCCGCCGCTGAAGGCGCTCACCAACCGATCCCCGTCCTCCGGCTCAAACCCCATTTCCGGCAGGATTTTCTCAATACGCGCCTCCAGTTCATAGCCATGTAAACTCTCAAATTGGCGCTGTAGACGATCTAGACGGCGCAAAAGGGTTTCCAACGTGTCCGCGTCCGCCTGCTCCATCTGTTGGGTGATTTGGGCAATTTCTTGGTGAATGCGGTTTTCCTCTTGAAAGACTGTCCAGAACTCTTCTCGCACCGTTCGGGCGGGATCCACTCCAAATTCTTGGGTGAGATAGGCGATGCGCAGGTTGGCGGGGCGGATCACCTCGCCGCTGGTCGGTTCTTCTTGCCCGCAGATAATCTTGAGCTGGGTGGTCTTTCCGGCCCCGTTTACTCCCACTAGGCCGACGCGATCCCCAGGCTTAACTTCCCAGTTCACATCCTTGAGCACCTCACCGGTGGGATAGATTTTGCTAATGTGTTCCAGTCGCAGCATAATGCTCCTTGGGGATCGGGACCAATTGGAGAAGTGTGGCGTTTTCTTTACATTCTTTACTCGATTTTACGTATTCTTGGGATCCCTGTCCATGGATCCTGAGCAATTTCTGCTTGATTTCTCCCTCTCATTGATCTTGCCGGGATCCACGACAGCGTTTAATATTTCTGGTTTGCCTTCAGAAGTGCCTGCTGAACCCTGTTCGATCTTTTTTCATGTCTTCAGGGCTTGTTTGTCGGTACCCTTAGTATGGACTCTTTTGCCAGAAGCCTTGTGAGGCTTCTCTAAGGCTTAAACGACCTCTAATGCCAGCGGGGAAAAGCCAGTTCCTGAGAGAGATTGAAGTAGCCGGTCGTGATGACAATGAGGAAGGTTGATCGGATAAGTTTTCAGTGTATGGGATGCTTACTTCGTCTCTTGTTTCTGAAATCCCCGGCAACCTATTTTTCTCTTTTGGGCATGTCCTAATGAGCTATCAATCCATTGACATTAGCAGTCAGCCCAAACAAGTTATGGTCTCTTGAGTTGACTTCTTATCTAACATAAAACCTTTGTTGATTTTGACAGGAAAGCCAATGGCGACGGGGATCAACTCAGAAGGACACTACGCCTTGGCTTGATCCTCGAGGGAACGGGGGGATCCCTGAAACAGGGCAGGATGACCTGTTCTGCCTCCCTGAACCGACAGAGGATTTTGTCTGTGGGCAGGCGGCTGTTGGGCCAGAAGCCGCTTCACCTCTGCATTAAGCTGACTTTCGTTGAAGGGCTTGGTCAAGTAGGCGGTTGCCCCCGACCATTTGCCGCGGATGCGGGCCAGCAGACCATCGCGAGCGGTAACCATCAGGATGGGAAGGGACTTAAACTCTTCTAAGCTGCGCACAATGCGGCAAAGCTCTAGACCATCGATCCCCGGCATGGCGATATCCATCAACAACAGGTGGGGCCGATGCTGAAACAACAAAGGAAGCACCTCGGCGGGGTTGCCCGTTGTAATCACCTGATAGTTGGGCAAATACTGCCGTAGGATTTCCTGCATCACCACGCTGTCGTCCACCGCCAAGATGGTTATCGGGTTGTGGCGCTTGGTCTGCAGCAGCTCTTGGGGTGTTTGTAGGCTGACCAAACCTTTTTTCGCCCAGGAGGCAAAGAGATTGGCCACCTCCAGCCGATCCCGGCACAGCTTCTTGGCGATTGCTTCCAGCGACTGGCCATCTTTGGTGAGGGTGTGGAGCTTCTGTCGTTGCTCATCGGTGATGCGGTAGCGGTTGACCCGTTCCCAATTGACCACCGGCACCGCCAGCATAGTTGGGATCGCCACCTTCAAATCTGCCCAGCGATCGTGGCGCCGGGCGGCTTCTTGCAGCAGCGGCTCCAACTCAAACCCGCCAATGGGGGCCTCTTGGGCGACCTGCTCCTGCACCTCAAAGTAACAGGTGCCTGCCCGTTCGAATAGGTAGCGGTCGAAATCGGTAAGCAGGTTGAGCCACAGGGCATCTTCCAGCTCCCCCGGCTTGAGCAGGCCCAATTGCGTGATAGCCTCCAGCAGCTCAGGCAAGGAATGGTCTTTCATCAAGCGCTCTTGCACCACCGAGATGGCCCGCTGTGGCCATTCCAAGTTGAGGCGAGGAATAAAGCGGGATAGGCGTTTCAGCAGGATTTGCGTGTTGAGGGGTTGATCGGCAGAAAAAAGCAGCCTGCCGTGGTAGTAGGTCAACACCCAGGGTTCCGCACCCTCAGAGGGATCCAGTCCCTTGAGGTGAATGTGCAGATATCCAGTGGTAAACCGCCAACCTTGCTGCCTGAGCAGTGGCGCAAGTTCCTCCGAGCCGAACACAAAACGGGACATGCAGCGTTCTCCGGGCCAACTTCTTCAGGCCAAATGAGCAGCGATTCACCTCAGCCACACGCTCAAACCGTCGAAAGGAGAGCTTCAGAGAGCTCACTAGAGCTCACTTATTTTAACAACTGGCTGATCTTAGCTTTCCCGGCCATTCCTTTACAGCAAGGGAATACCGCTTTGCCAACCAGGATATACACCCATGCAATCCCATATGCAGTGCCTTGAAGGATTACCATTGCAAGGCTAGGGTCCGGCTATGGCTCTATCTTTCTAAATTGAGAGCCTGCCGTTGGGCTTGTAGCAATTCTTGGATCCCGGCTTGGGCCATCTCCAACATTTGTAGCAGTTGCGGGCGACTGAAGCAGGCGGCTTCGGCAGTGCCCTGGATCTCGATGAAGGATCCCTGCTCGTTCATAACAATGTTCATGTCCACCTCGGCTTGGCTGTCTTCCTCATAGCACAGATCCACAAGTACCTCTCCCTGCACAATTCCTACTGAAAGGGCCGCCACCTGCTGCCGCAGCGGGGATCCCTGGGCCGGATCCAGCGCCCCCTGTTTGTACAGCCAAGTGATGGCGTCGTGCAGAGCCACATAGCCCCCTGTGATCGCGGCGGTGCGCGTTCCGCCATCGGCCTGCAGCACATCGGCATCGACGGTGATGGTACGGGATCCCAGCTTGCGAAAATCCAAGGCGGCGCGCAGACTGCGCCCGATGAGCCGTTGAATCTCGGCAGTACGGCCCGATAGTTTCAACATTTCCCGCGGCTGTCGTTGTTGCGTGGCTCCGGGCAACATGCGGTACTCAGCCGTCAGCCAGCCTTGGCCGGTGTTCTGCAGAAAAGGGGGAACTTCTTCGGCCACACTGGCGGTGCAAAGGACATGGGTATGGCCGAACTTGACCAACACCGAGCCAGGGGCATAGCGGGTAAAGTGGCGCTCAAAGGAGACTGGGCGCAGTTGAGCAGCCGTGCGATTATCTGGGCGTTGCCAGCTCATGGACAGTTCAAAAAGGGATCCCTCGCATTGTCAACCATGTCTGCCCAGTGCGGCTCAGGACTTGGAATCTTTGCAGAACATGACTGGGGCGACGGTCTGACTGTGCAACGGATGCGGACGGAATTGATCTGGGAAGGCAAGGATGACAAGTAGGGCAACCGCGCCGGGTATGCCACCTCTACGCGGAAGAAAGTGAAGCACTTGTGAGCAGCAAAACTTCTAGCGGCTGATCTCAACCCTCAGCTGCCCTACTTACCTACTTATTCCCTGCTTGTCCAAGAAAATCTAAAAAAAATGCACCAGCGCACGCTGGCGCACGAGGGTCAACTTTCACCCATCAAACCTAGACAAGGGCAGGGATCCGAGATCCTCCCAAGGCCTCCACCAATGCCCGCACTTGAGCCACCATGGCCACTTCATCCTGGAGCCGGCTGACAGCTTTGCCCACCCCTACACCTGAAGCGCCGGCAGCAATGGCCAAGCGCACTGTTACCGTCGAGAGGCCGGAAGCGCAGATAACCGGTACCGAGACGACACGGCTAATTTCATAGGCGGCGGCCAGGGTGGGGGCAGCCTTCTCGATCAGGCCCAGGGATCCCCCGTGAACCGGCTCGGCACTGGTGCTGCCCTCGGTTTGGATGAGATCGGCTCCCAGATCCTCCAGTTTCTCGGCCAATTCTGCCTGTTGATTCAGAGGCAGAGTGTGGGGAACGGTTACCGACAAGAGCGTGCGGGGCAGAAGAGAGCGGGTTCGGCGGGTAAGGTCTAGGACTTCCGCTGCGGAGAAGAGGCGGCCTGAAGGGTAGAAGCTGTCGTAATTGCCGATCTCGGCCATGTCTGCTCCTGCCTGTACGGCTGCGGCCAACTGCTGCGGCTCCACCGCCGACACACAGATGGGCAGATCGATCTGGGCGCGTACCCGCTGCACCAATTCGGGGCTGGCAGCGATATCCACCCAAGTGGCCCCTCCCTGTTGGGCGGCGCGGGTGATGCTCAGAACCGACTGCAGGTCGAAGTTTTGTAGACCGCTGATGATCTTGAGGGCCCGACGTTGGGCCAGAGCGTCGAAAAGAGCAGCGTGAGAGGCAGTGGTCATAGGCTCGTCAGCTTGTGGAAAGGCAGTCTAAGAGGAGTGAAAACAAATGGCTGCTAAAACTGGGCTTGGGGAAGCCTTTGCTCAGTCTAGAGGGTTTGCCTCAATCCCACAAGGGATCCCTCTTTACCCCATCATCCCAGTCCTTTTGGCTCACCACAATTCTTCAATAGATTCAATAGAATAGGGATCCCTTCTTGCAAGCCATCATGTATCGCTCTCCCTTCCCCTTCCTGGGCCTGCCTGAGCCGGATCCGGAGATGGCCCAAGCAATTCTCCTGCCCGTCCCCTACGAGGCCACCACCTCCTATGGCAAAGGCACCGCCAAAGGCCCTCAGGCGCTGTTGCAGGCTTCTGCCTATGTGGAGATCTACGACGAGGTACGGGATCGCCAGCCAGCTCTTCACCCCGACTTCTCGGAAGAGATCTCCCGCTACTGGACGGCCCCCCCGGTGGAGTTGGAAGGTCTGGGATCTTCCGCCCAGGAGCTGGCTATGGCCGAAATCCAGCGTCGCGCTGCCGAGTGGGTGAGACCGGGGCGGTTCCTGCTTTCCATTGGTGGGGAGCACTCCATCAGCGGGCCCCTGATTGCTGCCCACCTGGCCCATTATCCGGAGCTGCACGTCCTGCAAATCGATGCCCACTGCGACCTGAGAGATAGCTACGAGGGATCCCGCTATTCCCATGCTTCTGCCATGGCCCGCGTGGTGGAGCAAGTGGGCAGCCGCCTCACCCAAGTGGGGATCCGCTCCATCTGCGCCGAAGACCGCCAGACCATTCGCGAGCGCCGTCTGCACACCTTTTTTGCCCACAGCCTGCACACCAAGCCAGCCCAGGAGTGGATCCCAGAGGTGATTGCCACCTTGGGCCCCCAGGTTTACCTGACGGTGGATGTGGATGGGCTGGATCCCGCTGTGGTGCCGGCCACCGGTACCCCCGAACCCGGCGGCTTGGGCTGGTGGGAGACGGTGGAGCTGATCCGGGTACTAGGACAGCAACGGCAAATCATCGGCGCCGATGTGGTAGAGCTGTCGGTCACGGGGGAACGGGAAACCGATCGCCGCAGCGCCTTCACGGTCGCCAAACTGGCCTATCAGATCTTGGCTGCGGCCTTGGGTTAAGCTCAAGAAGAGCTTGGCCGGCCATCCCCGGGGCACCTGTTCGAGTTCTTTAGGTTTTTGGGTAACACACCTGTGAAATCGGCCCACCCCCGTCGTCCTGCTTTTGAACTTCCCGCTTTGTCCTGGATTCCCTTGGTGGGTGGGGCATTGCTGCTGATCCTCTTGGCCACCTTGCTGCAGTGCTTGGTGGTGGTGCCTGCCGGCACACGGGCCGTGGTGTTCAACTCCCTGACGGGGCTGAAGCCGCAGCCGCTGGGAGAAGGGCTGCACCTCCTGCTGCCGCTGGTGGAAACGCCTATCTTCTACGACGTGCGCACCCAAACCTACACCATGGCCTCCCAACGCTCCGAAAACCAGGGGGATGATGCGTTGAAAGTGCTCAGCGCCGACGGCCAGCAGATCTCCCTCGATGTCTCGGTGCGCTTTCGCTTGGATCCCGACCAAGTGGCCCACCTGCACCAGACCATTGGCCCTTCCTACGTGGACAAAGTGATTCGCCCAGAGGTGCGGACGGTGGTGCGCAATGAACT
This sequence comes from Thermostichus sp. OS-CIW-32, assembly GCF_054060415.1. NCBI lineage: Bacteria > Bacillati > Cyanobacteriota > Cyanophyceae > Thermostichales > Thermostichaceae > Thermostichus > Thermostichus sp. OS-CIW-32. The sequence goes on from NZ_JBSSDD010000017.1 coordinate 8,726, forward strand.
GGCTTTGCACCGCGCTATCGCCGTTTTCTCGGAAGAACGCGAGCAGATCCAGGAAAATGTGGAGCGGCAGCTCTCCAGCATTTTTGCTGAGAATGACCTGATCTTGCAAAACGTGCTGCTGCGCAATGTCCGCTTCTCCGACCAATTCCAAACGGCCATCGAGCAAAAGCAAATTGCCGAGCAAGAGAAAGAGCGGGAACGCTTCCTCGTGGAAAAAGCAGAGCTGGAAAAACAACGATTGGTGATCCTGGCAGAAGGAGAAGCCCAAGCCATTCGCCTCCAGGGGGAAGCCCTGAAGCAAAACCCAGAAGTGGTGCAGTTGGACTACGCGCGCAAACTGGCGCCCGGCACCCGCGTGATCATCTCCCGACCGGATCCCTGGCAGCGGTAGCGGACAGCCCGTTGGCTCTGGGTTCTGCAAAAATCTATCCCAGAGCATTGTTGCCAATTGGAACGAGAATGGGGATAGCGATCCCCGGCCTGCTGACCTGACGATGCCCCTTGACGAGCAGCTCATCCACAGCCGCATTCAGGCCATCCGAGCCCAGATCCCAGGCCATGTGGAGATCATGGCAGTGAGCAAAGGCTACAGTGCCGACCACATCCGCGCCGCCTATCGGGCTGGGATCCGCCACTTTGGGGAGAGTCGAGTGCAAGAGGCCGCCGTCAAACAAGGGCAACTGCAAGATCTGACCGATATCGTCTGGCACTTGATCGGGCATCTGCAGACCAACAAAGTCAAACCGGCCCTCAAGCAATTTGCCTGGATTGACAGCGTCGATAGCTTGCGCCTGGCCAAGCTGATCAACCAAAAAGCCTGGGAGCTGCACCTCACCCCCAAGCTTTGCCTGCAGGTTAAATTGGCTCCGGATCCCAATAAGTTCGGCTGGCTCATCCCCGATCTGTTGCAGAGCCTCCCCGAACTGAACCAACTGCTGCAGGTGCAAATTGTGGGCCTGATGACCATTTTGCCTTTGGGCTTGAGCTCAGAGGCGGCCCTAGACCTGTTTCGCAAGCTGGCCGAACTGGCCGATTACATCCAGCGCAGCGGCTATGAACATCTGCAGGTGCACACCCTCTCCATGGGCATGTCCGACGATTACCCCCTGGCGGTGGCAGCAGGCTCTAACTTGATCCGACTGGGGCGTGCTTTGTTTGCCGACGCCGAGCGGAAATAGATGTGGCCTCTGTGAAGCTGTTAAATTGTGATTAAATTTTGTGTAAAGCCGCGAACTCCGGAGTCGCCCTGCGGGGTACCTTCGGGGCGAGAGTTTGGCTTGGCTCGATCAAAAGCGGGGGGATCCCGCCCAGGATTTGCCCTATTGGGGAAATTTTGGGGAAATTTGTAATCATTTGCGTTACTTCCGTTAACGTGGGCTCAATCCAGACGGGGAGCAGAGTTCAATCCTGCCAAACAACGGCTTGGCAAGTGAGATGACATCTTCACTTCTTCTGGGTAAACTCTAGTCGTCGAATCAATGGGGTTTTGTTAACCTACGTTAGCCCCCACCTGCTTCGGCAGCTTCCTGAGCAAACCCTGTCTCAGCCTATTGAAAGACTTTGACCGAGAATAAAAGGACGCCCCCTAGCTTGAGTGAGCCACTCAGGATCCAATCAAGAGCCTGAATCCTACGCTCGCCGTAAACCCATGACCTGTAGTGAGGATGTGCATATGAATGTCAATGGAATCTGGAGCAGGGTAAGAGATTTTGTGGGTCTGAATGATCCCGTGGACGGCCTGGAGGAGTACTCTGAAATGGAAGGGCAGGATGATTACCAACTGCTCTACGAGGGACGCCGTTCCCAACCGGCTGCTCCCCCCGAAGAGGAGGAAGTGAGTACCCTTCCGCGAGGGCGGCGGCAACGGGGAGTGGAAGCGGGGGAGGGCTCTGCCGGTCGAGAAGAGTCGCGGGGCCATCGGCGCAGTCAGCATCGGGATCGCTCAGCAGGGGGCAGTATGGGGAGCAACGTGATTGGATTACCGGGCGTAAACCCACCCACCAGTGAAGTGGTGGTGATGGAGCCGCGCAGCTTCGATGAGATGGCTCAGGTTATCCAGTACCTACGGGAGCGCAAGACGGTGATCATGAACTTGACCCTAATGGATCCCGCTGAGGCGCAGCGCTCTGTGGATTTCGTTGCCGGCGGCACCTACGCCATCGATGGCCACCAAGAGCGCATCGGAGAGAACATTTTTTTGTTCACCCCCAGCACGGTGATGGTTTCCACCCCCAGTAGCCAAGTGGTGCAGCCGCTGCAGCGCCCTTTGCAAAGCCCTACCCCCCTCTGGCCCAGCACCTATGAGCATCTGCAGGCAGTAGGTCAGCACTAGTTGCTATGGAGCGGCCACTGCTAAGTGTTATCGGGGGTGGAGCCATGGGATCCGCCCTGCTGCGGCGTTGGGTGGCTGTGGGAGTTTATCCTGCAGCTCAGATGGCTTTGCGGGAGCCTGATCTGGATAAGGCTGTGGCCCTGCAGCAGGAGCTGGGCATTCGGCTGCTGGCGGATCCCTCCCAGGCGGGAGAGTCTGAGATTTTGTTTCTGGCCGTCAAGCCACAGGTCTTCCCGACGGTGGTGGCAGAAATGGGCCAGTTGGCTGCTACAGAGCTGGTGATCTCGATTATGGCCGGGATCCCCTTGCAGCAGTTGCAGCAGGCTTTTCCCAAACAAAAGGTGGTGCGCACGATGCCCAACACGCCGGCGCTGGTGGGGGCGGGCATAACGGCCATCAGCTACGGGCCAGGGGTGACGCCTATGCAGGTGGAGCAGGTGGAGAAGCTGTTTCGCGCGGTGGGCGAGGTGGTGACGGTGGCCGAAAGCCAGATGGATGCGGTGACGGCACTTTCGGGTTCCGGGCCGGGGTATCTGGCGGTGATTCTGGAAGGGCTGATCGACGGAGGGGTACAGGTGGGGCTGCCGCGTCCCATTGCTACCCAGTTGGCCCTGCAGACCTTGGCGGGTACTGCTGCCCTCTTGCAGCAAGAAAATCTGCACCCTGCCGTTCTCAAAGACCGGGTCACCAGTCCAGGGGGGACGACCATTGCCGGGATCCAAGCCTTGGAGCAGGCGGGGGTGCGGGGAGCCCTGATGCAGGCAGTGCGAGCGGCCTACGAGCGCTCTTGCCAGTTACAGGGATCCTAGCGGGCCAGCAGCCCTTGCCACAGGGGGCGGGTGATCCAATTCCATCCCACCTTGAGCTGGTGTTCCAGTGTGGGCAGGCGCACCAAATAGGCAGTTCGCCGGGCCAAATAGCCCAGGGGGCCGGTCAGTGTGAGTCCGCCAAGGGCAGAAAGCACCGCCGTATCCACCCCCAGGCTGAGCATTTCCCCCAGAGAAAAGTAGCGAAAGGGCAAGAGAGGCCGCTCCTGGGTGAGCAAAGCCCACAGGTTCCAGGCGCAATAACCGGCCTGTTGAAAAGCCGCTTGGGCTGTGGCCGGCACCGGCTTGCCCTCCGCATCCACCACCGCTGCTGCATCTCCCAAGGCAAAGATCTCTGGGAAGGTGGGGGTTTGTAGGGTGGACAAAACCTGTAGCCGTCCCCGCTCCGTTTTGGGCAGATCCAAATTGGCAATCACCGCTGCCGGTCGGGTTCCGACAGTCCACAGCACAGCATCCACAAGATCTGTGGCGATCTCCTGGGTCTCCAGCCGTTGCAGCTGCAGATGGAAGGGAGGGGCGCCGTTCTCGCCAAGGGCCTCGATGCCCAAGACCTTGGTTTGCAACTCCACCTGCACCCGCCGTTGGGCCAGCGCCTCTTGGGCCGCCTCCCGGCTGGAGAGAGCAAAGCCGGACAAGATTTGGGATCCCAACTCGATGAGGCGGATCCGTCCCCGCCAGCCCAGCCGATCCGCCAATTTGCAGGCCAGTTCCACGCCACTGGCCCCTGCTCCTGCAATGGCCAGAGCCACAGGCTGAGCCGGATCCCGGTCTTCCAACGCCTTCAGGTGGGCGCGCAGCCGCTGAGCATCTGCCAGGGTGCGAAAGGGAAAAGCAAACTCCGCCGCTCCCGGAACGCTCTCCAGAGGGGTTTCTCCCCCCAGCGCCAGCACCAGCGCGTCGTACTCCAAGCTTTGCCCATCTTCCAGCTCCACGCGGCGGGCTTGAGGGTCAATGGCCTGGACAGATCCGCGGCGAAACTGCACCGATCCTGGGGGCAGCAGATCTTGAAAACGGGGGGCCACCTCCCAGTCTTCCATTTCTCCGGTGAGCAGCTCATAAAGCAGGGGGGCAAAGACGAACCGCTCCTGCCGATCGACCAAGGTGATCTGGGGTGGTTCTGGCCAGGGTTGCCGGCTCAGTTCCAAAGCTGTGTACAACCCGCCAAAGCCGCCCCCAAGAATGCAAATGCGATTCATGCTCGGATGGTTCACGTGACGTTATCAGACGTTATCAAAGTTGCGCGAAAGGCCCCGACTTAACAATCACACCCTGCTGATGCAGAAGGGGCAACGAGGGATGGCCCACCTTGGGCTTGAATTGATTTAAACTTTCCCGGCTAGACTTCTCCAGCGTAGTCTTTGTTGCCCCAGCTTTGCCAAGCCGGCACTTCTGACAGGGAAGCCCGTCGCTCGTCCAGCCAAGTTTGGAGAATTACCGCCGCCGACTGCTGATCGATTAAGCCCTTCTGGGCTTTGGCCGGGATCCCCGCCTCGCGCAGGTCCCACTCCGCCTGCACGGTGCTCAGGTATTCATTGACGGTAACAATGGGAAGATCCACGGCCACCTGCAAAGCGCGCACGAACCGCTGGACTTTGCGGGCCTGGGATCCCACCGACCCATCCGCCAGAAGGGGGATCCCCACCACCACCACGGTGGCCTGGCGGCGGCGGATCCACTCCTGCACTTGGGCAATATCCTCTGAGAGGGAACGGCGCTGGATCACCCCCAGGCCAGTAGCCAGCAGCCCCAGCCGATCGGAGCCGGCCACGCCAATGCGGCGGTTGCCTACATCCAGCCCCAGCGCTGAAAGGGGATCCCTTGTGGCAGAATAGTTCAGGCTTATCGACATCCTTGCTGATCTTTATGGCTGCCTGGCCCCCTTTGGGGCTTGCAGTTTCCGTTCCCCTATCCTCTCTCGATGACCCTGTTTGGAGCAACACTCGATGACCAGCGCTACCCTGTCTCTCCCGAAGCATGAAGTGAAAGATCTGAACCTCGCCCCCCTGGGCAAGCAACGGATCCAGTGGGCGGCGCGGGAGATGCCGGTGCTGGCCCAGATCCGGGAGCGCTTTGCTCAAGAAAAGCCCTTTGCCGGGCTGCGCTTGGTGGCCTGCTGCCACATTACGACCGAAACGGCCAACCTGGCCCTGGCTCTACAAGCAGGGGGGGCGGATAGCGTTCTCATTGCCAGCAATCCCCTTTCCACCCAAGACGATGTGGCCGCCAGCCTGGTGGCGGACCATGGCATTTCGGTGTTTGCCCTCAAAGGAGAAGATGTGGCCACCTACCGCCGCCATGTCCAGATTGCCCTAGATCACCGCCCCAACCTGATTATCGACGATGGCGGAGATGTGACGGCGGAGCTGGTGCAGCACCGTCAGGAGCAACTGTCGGAGCTCATCGGCACCACGGAAGAGACCACCACTGGCCTGGTGCGCCTTAGGGCCATGCTCAAGGCGGGGGTGCTCAGCTTCCCGGTGATGACCGTCAACGACGCCGAGACCAAACACCTGTTCGACAACCGCTACGGCACCGGCCAATCCACCCTGGACGGGATCCTGCGCTGTACCAACATCCTTCTGGCCGGGAAGACGGTGGTGGTGGCTGGCTACGGCTGGTGCGCCAAGGGAGTGGCCATGCGGGCCCGCGGCATGGGATCCCAGGTGATTGTCACGGAAGTCAAGCCGGTGCGGGCTCTGGAGGCGGTGATGGACGGCTTCCGGGTGATGCCGATGGAAGAAGCCGCTGCTCTGGGGGACATCTTCATCACCGTCACCGGCAACAAGCACGTGATTCGCGGCGAGCACTTCGACCGCATGAAGGATGGGGCGATGGTCTGCAACGCCGGCCACTTTGACATTGAAATCGACCTGGTGGCGCTGCAGGAGCGGTCGGTCTCCCGACAGACGGTGCGCCCCTTTGTGGAAGAATACCGTCTGCAGTCGGGCAAGTCAGTGGTGGTGCTGGGGGAAGGCCGCCTGATTAACTTGGCTGCTGCCGAAGGGCACCCCGCCAGCGTCATGGACATGAGCTTTGCCAACCAGGCCCTGGCCTGCGAATACCTGGTGAAAAACCGGGGCCGCTTGGCCCCAGGGCTTCACCCCATTCCTCTCGAGGTGGACGAGGCCATCGCCCGCCTCAAGCTCAAGGCCATGGGGATCCAAATCGACAGCCTCACTCCAGAGCAGATCGAGTACGGCAACACGTGGACTGCCGGGACTTAAGTGGGTTTTGGGAATTCAATCGGGAGCTGAGTCTGGGATCCCAAGCAGCAGGGCTAGCGTGCTCCCCCCAACCTCGAGCCAGGAGGGGATTCCTAGATTCTGTGAACCTGCGACCAAACGCGGGTGGGCAGACCCCAGACGTAGATGAAGCCTTCTGCCGCTTTGTGGTCGAACTGGTCTCCTGCGCCGTAGGTGGCCAGCTCGGGGTTGTAGAGGGAATAAGGGGAGCGACGGCCCACACAGACTGCCTGGCCCTTGTGCAACCGCATCCGCACGACACCGGTGACGCTTTTCTGGGTGGCGCGGATAAAGGCGTCCAGAGCCTCCCGCAGCGGCGAGTACCAAAGGCCGTTGTAGATCAACTGGCTGTAGGTGGTCTCGATGCCGTACTTGTAATGGATGACATCGCGGGTGAGGGTGAGGCTCTCCAGCTCGCGGTGGGCTTGGATCAAGACGGTTAAAGCGGGGCACTCGTAGATCTCCCGCGACTTGATCCCCACCAGGCGGTTTTCAATCATGTCTATGCGGCCCACCCCATGCAGGCCAGCTAAGGAGTTGAGCTGCTCGAAGAGGGCTTTGGGACTGAGGCGCTGCCCATCCACCCCGACAGGGATCCCTTGCTCGAACTCAATCTCCACGTAGGCGGGCTCGTCGGGTGTCTGGGAAATAGGCCGGGTGAGGGCATACACTTCCTCCGGCGGCTCCCGGTCGGCATCTTCTAGGATGCCGGCTTCAGCGCTGCGGCCCAAAATGTTGAGGTCGATGCTGTAGGGGCTGGACTTCTGCACGGGCATGGGGATCCCGTAGCGCTCCCCATAGGCAATGGTCTCCTCGCGGGTCATCCCCCACTCGCGGGCAGGGGCCAACACTTTGAGCTGGGGATTTAAAGCAGCAATAGCCAGATCAAAGCGCACCTGGTCGTTGCCTTTGCCGGTGCAGCCGTGGGCCACCGCATCGGCGCCCACCTCTTCCGCCACTTCCACCAGCAGCTTGGCAATCAGGGGTCGGGCCAGGGCCGTGGAAAGGGGGTAGCGCTGCTCGTAGAGGGCGTTGGCCTGGATGGCCGGGAAGGCATAGTCGGTAATGAGGGCCTGGACAGCCTCCCGCACCAGAGATTGCTCTGCCCCCGCCCTGAGGGCTTTGGCCTGAATGGCCTCCAGCTCCGCCCCCTGCCCCAAGTCGACTGCCAGGGCCACCACCGATTCCACCCCCCACTCGTGCTTGAGATAGGGAATGCAGACGGAAGTATCCACCCCGCCTGAATAGGCCAATACCACCTTCTTTGCCCGTCCCATGAGATCCCGCCGTTGCCGTTAAAAAGTTGCTAGCCCATTATGCCCTGTGGCAGGGATCCTGGCTGGCCTCAATGTCGGTTTCCTCAGCTATTCTCAAGGGGATTTCTCCTGCCGGGGAAAGGCCGGGGGTGTGAGTGAGCATGGCTGGCAAAAAGACGGCTGCGGCGTGCCGGGGATCTGAGCCCAAGCGAACTGTGGGGCTGGGGATCCTGTCGCTGCTGAGCTTTGTGGCCGGGATGGGGTTTGCCGCCCTCTCCCAGCCAGAGGTGGGATCCCCTGTTGCCGTCTCCGAGCCGGAGGTGCCCCGTTTTACCGCCCACGGTTGGCCCTTGTTGGATCCCTTGCCGCAGCCGGACGAGATTTGGGAGTGCGAGCTGGTGGTGGTGGGCGGATCCCTGGGAGGGGTGGCAGCGGCAGGCCATGCCATGCGAGGGGGGGTGCAGACCTGTCTCATCGAGCTCACCCCTTGGCTGGGGGGGCAGATCACCTCCCAGGGGGTATCGGCCATTGATGAATCGCTGCCGATGCGGCAGCGGGGCAATTTTTCCCGCCACTGGCTGGAGTTCAAGGCCTTGATCGAAAGCCAGCCGGTGCATCTGCCGGCCTGGACAGGGATCCCTCCGGGAACCCGCGTATCCGAGATCAACAGCTGCTGGGTGGGAGGGCTGTGTTTTCCGCCCCAGGCCGGGCTGCAGGCGGTGGAAACCTGGCTGCAACAGGCAGCTCAAAATGCCCCCAACAGCCGCTGGGCTACCCAAACGGCTTTCAAGGGGGCCACCTTCAGCGCCGATGGATCCCGGATTGAAAGCATTTACGCTGTGCAGCGGCAGCCGCGGGATCCCAACTTTGTGCCGCCGGGACGGCTGTGGCGGGAGCTGGTGAGCTGGTATGGCTGGCAGGAGACGGAAGTTTTTGCCAAACGGGTGTTGAGGCTGCAGGCACCACCAGGCCGCAACCTGTTTGTTATCGATGCCACCGATACCGGCGAGCTGGTGGGCTGGGCCGGGATCCCCTATCGGCTGGGTTCGGAAGGGCGAGACGTGACCGGCGAGCCCAATGCTGCCCCCGCCAGCAACCCGGAGTGTACTCAAGCCTTTACCTTTCCCTTCGTGCTGGCCATCCACGACGATGGCGGGCGCTCCCGCGCCGAGCTGGTCCAGCTGCAGCCGGGCTATTCCCGCGCCGAACACCGCCGCGAGTTCGACATGGAGGGTTTCCCCACCTTCAGCGGCCAGAGCTTTTTCAATTACCGCCGCATCGTCAGCAAGGGCCGCCGGGATCCCTTCTACAGCACGCCTGTTCCAGGCGACCTGACGCTGGTGAACTGGAACCGCGGCAACGACTGGGGGATCATGAACCCGCCCCTGATCCTGACGGAAGAGCGGCTGGTGGCCTCGGGGCAGCGCCACAACTGGCTGGGGGGCCTGGATGTCTCGGCCATCAAAGATGGAGAAAACCACGCCCTGCTGTTTGCCGAGTGGCTGATGGAAACTCAATCCCGCTCTGGCTATCCCCTCTCCTTGGTGTTTGCCGAAGAGTCCTTGCTGGGCACTCGCTCTGGCCTTAGCCTCTACCCCTACATCCGCGAAGGTCGGCGCATCCTGGGGCGAGCTGCCTACGGCCAAGCAGAGTTCCTGATGTTGGAGCAGGATATTCGCGTCGGCACCGCCGGGGGGCGGGACTTCAGACCTACCGTGGTGGGGGTTACCCACTACGCCATCGATATCCACGGCTGTCGCTACCGCAACTGGGAGCCCTCTCTTTCGGCCAGCTCCGCGCCAGTCAACGAGTTTTCCGTCCGTCCCATTCTCATTCCCTTGGAAGCCCTGATCCCGCAGAAGGTGGATAACCTGCTCATCGGCGGCAAAGGGATCGCCGTCAGCCACATTGTCAACGCCGCCACCCGCGTGCATTACGGTGAATGGACCATCGGCTCGGCAGCAGGCCTGACCGTGGCTTGGCTGCGCAGTCAAGCTCCCGGCCTGATCCCAGCTCAGATCGTACCGCAAGGCAAAATAGCCGATTTACAGCGCTACCTGATCTCCCATGGGCAAAGACTGCAATGGTGAACCCAGAGGACACCGTCTCAGCGCGAACGACAGATCCCCACCCAATCGACCCAATTCTTCCGATATCGAGGCCCTAGCCCTCAGAGGGAAGGGAATCGGGATCCCTGCCTGCGCGGGCATCTTCGCTACTTTTGCCATAGCGCTGCTGCCGCCACCACACCAACAGGGGGCTGGCGATAAAAATGCTGGAATACACCCCCAAAGTAAAGCCAATGAGCAGGGCAATGGCAAACCCCTTCAAGGTAGCTCCCCCGAAAATGGCGATGGCAACTAGGGGCAGCATCGTCGTCAGGGTGGTGTTCAGGGAGCGGGCAAAGGTCTGGTTCAGAGATAGGTTTACCACCTCGGCCAGGCTGACCTTGCGGCTCACCAGACGCAGATTCTCGCGGATGCGGTCGTAGATGACCACGGTGTCGTTGACGGAAAAGCCGATGATGGTCAGCAGCGCCACCACAAACAGGCTGTCCGCCTCCATACCCACCGTCAGGCCCAAAAGGGCAAATAGCCCTATCGTCAACACTACATCGTGCAGCAGCGCCACAATGGCAAACACCGCGTAATCCCACTGAAAGCGCAGGGCCAGATACACCACAATCAGGCCGAAAGAGATAAGCACGGCCACGATGCCGGAACGCAGGAGCAGACGACCCACCGTCGGGCCCACTGTCTCCACCAGGTTGCGCTGGAAGGGGGCAACCTCCTGCCGCAGGGTGGCTTCCACGGCCAAGCGCTCCGTCTCCGACAAAGGGGGCATGCGGATCAGGGCTTCCTGGCCCGTCTGGGTGTCCAGTTGAATGATGCTGCTCCCCAGGTTGTGTTCCTGCAGCGCCCGCCGCAGCTCCTCGGTGGTGACAGGCCGCTCAAAGCTCAGATCCAGCAAAGTGCCGCCGGAAAAATCCAACCCCAGCCGCAGGGGGGTTCCCAGAGAAGCTAGGGAAAAGGCCATGCTGACCAGCCCCACCAGCAGCACCGCCAAGGACAAGCTGAACCACAGCTTGCTCCGTCCAACAATGTCGAAGCGATAGTCGAGCAACCGAGAGGCGGGATCTACGGGGGATAGCTCTTGAGCCGTCATGATTGAGCTGTCTCCATCCGAACGCCGTAAAACTCAGGTTTGCGCAAGCTGGGGATCCCCATTGCCGCCAAGAGCAGGCTACGGGTGCAGGTGATGGCCGTAAAGAAGCTCACCAGAATGCCAATGCCCAGGGTTACCGCAAACCCTTTCACCAGTCCCATCCCCAGCCAGAAAAGCACGCCACAGACCAAAAGGGTAGTCACATTGCTGTCCAGGATGCTGCTGAAGGCGCGGTTAAACCCTTCCGAAATGGACTTGTAGATGGATTTGCCGGCCCGCAACTCTTCTTTGATGCGCTCGAAGATCAGCACATTGGCATCCACCGCCATGCCGATGCTGAGGATAAAGCCGGCGATCCCCGGCAGAGTCATGGTTACCCCCAGCAGTTGGAAGAGAGCAAAGGTACAGAGGGCGTAGATAAGCAGAGCAATGTCCGCAATCAGCCCTGGCAGGCGATAGTAGGCCACCATAAAGAGGAAAACCAGCACCAGGCCCCCGATTCCGGCATAGAGGCTGCGGCGCACGCTCACTTCCCCCAAAGTGGCCCCGACAGTGCGATTTTCAATCACCTGAATGGGAACCGGCAGCGCTCCTGCCCTGAGCTTGACCGCCAAGTCAGTGGCGGTTTCCACCGTAAAATTGCCCGTGATCACCGCCGTCCCGCCGGTGATGCCGGTGCGGGCAAACTCCGGCCCCACGATCGGGGCACTGATCAACACGTCGTCCAGAAAAATGCCCAATGGACGTTCTGTTCCGGCCAGATCTCGGGTGAGCTGAGTAAATTTTTCTGCCCCCTCCGGCTTGAACTCCAGCAGCACCTCCCAACTCTGGGATCCGCGGCGAGGGGCTTGGGGATAGGCATTGCGCAGCAGATCCCCGGTGAGGCCGACCCGCTCAAACAGAGTATCCGGATCCTCCCCCGCTGTTATCTCTCCCCGCTCGTTGCGGGGCAGCGCGCCGACGGGAACCAAGCCCTTGCGAAACTCCAGTTGGGCTGTATCTCCAAGGAGAGCAATGGCCCGATCCGGATCCGCCACCCCCGGCAACTGCACGAACAGGCGGTCTTGGCCGCTGATCTGCACCAGAGGCTCAGCCACCCCCAGCCCGTTGATCCGCTGCTGGATGACGGCCTCTACCCCCTGCATCACTTCGGGGGTGATTTCAGGCACCTCCTCGGTGGGCACAGCTTGTAGCGTGAGCTGGGTTCCTCCCTTGAGGTCAAGGCCAAGGCGAACCTCCCGGCTGAAGCCCAAGTAAACGAGGGCAACCACCACGGCCAAGATGAAGATCAGCCCTCGCAAAAAGGAGAGCCGACTGAGCCACGACGCTGAGGATCTAGCCATACTGCTGAGAAGGTGAGGAACACGGTCGCACTCGATCTGAGGCTCTTAGGATTTTGGCACTTTCTGAACTTTCTGATCCTATCGCAGACGGGATCCCAGCGGAAAACGGCAAAGCCGGTGGCGCTGCCCCGACAAAATGGCCCTTGGGATCCACCGCCAAGGCAACCCCCAGCTTGATGAAGATAGGCACCGGGTTATTTTTGGGCAGAGCGGATGAAGTTCAAAGCCGTTATTGTTGGAAAGATTATTCTAAAGACTCCCCCTGGTTTGCGCCAGCCCTAGGTTAGGCTATTGCCATCCCGGGGGAGCAAGAAACACCGCTGCTCTGCCCCAAAGTCCGCGAGTTGAGTTAAGGAAGGTTGAGGTGAAGGGGAGACTGACCTGCCATTTCCCTGTGCTGCTACTGGCCCTGCCTCTGTGGGGATCCCCGACCTGGGCCGGAGAGTATTTCACCGAGGAAGTCACCAGCCCCAGCCTGGAGATCGTTCACGGCTGGCGGCAGGAGGTGTACGGCATTGGGGTTACCATCACCAACACCAGCCTCGGCTCCTTTCGGGTGCCCTTGGAAATTGATATGGAGGATCGGACTAGCTGTGAGCGGGCCGACTTGGTGCTGACCAACAATCGCATCATGCCGATGGGATCCTTCCAAGATTGCATTCTCAACATCTTTCCCTACCTGGATAAGTTCATCAACCAAGAAGTCGCCAGCATCCGAGTCACCCTAAAAGGGCCAGCTCCCCTCCTGGAAATTCCGGTAGAGGAGTCGGATCGACTGATTTTGGCCCAGGTGGCCAACCAATCGCGGGAAGCCTTTGTTTTCTTTCAGCAGGAGTTGGCCCGTGTTTTGGAGCTGCTGAGGCAGTCGGATCCCAAGCAAAGCGAGACGGCCCCACAGCCTGGCACCCCAGTTCCGACCGCCACCCCAGCCGAGTCTGCCGCTAGCCCAGGAGATTTTGTAATCGTGGGATCCATTCGGGAAGAACGAGTGGGGGCCGGTAGCCGCCTAAGCGTGGAAGCGATCAACCGCAGCACCCGCACGGTTCTCAACGCCCGCGCCCGCTTCACCTTCTACCGGGGGGAGGAAGTTGTCGATACGCGAGTGGCAGCGTTTGAGCCCAGCGACGTGCCCCCCGGACAAAGGGCCTCTGCCAGTGTGCTGAAAACCGAGGCCAACTGGGATCGCGTTACGGTGACCTTCCAGTGGCAGTAGGGTTACTTCAGGGAGCCAAAGCGTTGCCGCGAATCAGGCTGCCCAAGGTTTTGACCGTGATCTTGAACTGCACCCAAGGGCTCATGGGCACCACCGTCTTGTAGAGGTAGCTGTCAAAGGTCATCCTTTGCACGTCCCGGTCGGCGCACATCTCCACAAAGGCTTCGCGGGTAGCGTTGGAACGGTAGAACACCCGCTGCAGGATGTCCAAGACCTTGTAGGTCAGGCCGTATTGGCGATCCCAGCGCTTAAGATACAGCTTGAGATCCTCTTCGCTGGGGATGCGCGCCCCACCGTTGGAGGTCTCGACGATGGTCTCGGCGCACATGCGGCCTGACTTGGCGGCAAAATAGATCCCTTCGCCGCTGGATTTGGTTACGTATCCCGCCGCATCTCCCACCAAAGCAGCACGGCCCACCACACGGCGCGGACGGGGATGCTCTGGGATCGGATGGGCTTCCACCTTGATCACCTGGCCTCCTCGAATCCGCTCGGCAGCACGGGCGCGGATCCCAGCTTGCAACTTTTGGATGTGGGCTTGGTTTGCCCTCATGGTGCCGGTGCCCACGGCTACATGGTTGGACTTGGGAAACACCCAGGCATAAAAGTCTGGAGAAACATCGTCCCCCACATACATTTCTGCCCGCTCTGCGTAGTAGGCCATTTTGTCGTCCGGGAGCCGGATGCGCTCCTGAAAGGCCAGCGCATAGTTGTAGTCGCCAGCACCAATGGCTTCTGCCACCTTGGAGTGGAACCCATCCGCCCCGATCACCACATCCACAGCCAAAGAACGCGGCACCCCTTGCCTCGATCCGTCGGAAAAATCGTTGTAGTGCAGGATGTAGGGATCCCGGCCATTCTGGGGGATTTCCAGATGCATTACCTTGCCGTTGATCAGCTCCGCCCCTTTTTGGTGGGCACGATTGCGCAAGAAGGCATCCAAGATCTCGCGGCGGCACATGCCGATGTACTCGTTTTCTTTTTCGAGGGCGATATCCACCTCATAGTTGGAAGGGGAGATCATCTTCATCTTGCGCACTTTGCGGTCGATGATCCCCTCGGGGAGGTCGAACTCGGAGACCATACAGAGGGGAATGGCGCCCCCGCAGGGCTTGGCATTGTCCAGCTTCCGCTCAAACAAAAAGGTTTCAATTCCCGCTTGGGCCAGAACTTCGGCAGCAGAGGCTCCGGCTGGGCCGCCCCCCACAACAGCAACTCTCAGACTCAAGGTGCTCTCCTCGATGCAAGTGCAACTGGCTCATCAGACAGCAGGCATCCTACCACAGCTCCTCAGAAGCATTGCGGACCTTGACGAAGTGTTGCAGAGTGGAGGGCTCGCGCTCGCTGTGTTTCTACAAAAGGCCCCGCCGCATTTGATCCCAGAGGTTGAGATAGGACTCGGCTTCGGCTGAGCTCAAGGGGCGCCAGATCTCCGAGCGTTGCCAAGTGGAGATTTGCAAGTCGGCTCTGCGTTGCAGGCGTGGGGCAAGTTGAGCCAAATCCAGCGGCAAAACCGAAGGGATCCCGCTCAGGTTGACCAAGCGAGGCGCAAATTCGGGATTCAGGACAAAATCGAGCCAGTCGGCCAACAGGGATCCGGAATCTGTCTGGGTTGATTCTGTGTGGGCATTGTCTTCGTGGGCATTGTCTTCGACGTGGGGTCGCACCCAGACATCCCACCAGATGGCGGATCCGGAGGCCGGGATCACCACTGCCAGCTCAGGGTAGTTGGCTTGGGTGGCGTAGAGATCCTGCGACCAGCCCACGGCCACCCAGCTATCGGCCAAGCGCAAGATGGGCAGGTAGTCGGAAGAGGTGTAAGTTAAAACCTGGCGATGCAGGGATCCCAGCTCTTGCCGTAATTCCACATCCTCAGGGTTGAGGGGATCGTTGTAGGAGCGGCCCATTTTCTTTAGGGTTAGCCCAATCACCTCCCGCGGATGATCCGGCAGAGTCAGTTTGCCGGCCAGCTCAGGCCGCCACAGATCCGCCCAGTCCCGAATGGGCTCCCTCACCCGATCCCGGCGGTAGGCAATGGCCGTTACCCCCCAGCGCCAGGGCACACCCCAAATCTGCCCCTCCCGGAGTGCCGCAGCTTGCCAACGGGGATCCAGATTCTGCCATCGTTCTCCCAGCAGGCTTTCCGGTAGCGGATCCAGCCAACCGGCAGCAATGGCCCGATCCAATCCGTCGGCCCCCAACAAACTCAAAGCCGCCACCGGCAGCCGCCGCCGGAACCATCCCCCCGGATCCCACCAGGCCGGATCAGCCGGCTGAACACTTTGCCGGAGATAGGCCAACAACTGATCCCGACTATCCAACAGTTGCAGCCGAAAGCGGGCCTGGGTGCGGCGGCGAAACTCGTTGAGCAAACTGGCGGGGATCCCTTGCTTGAGCGCCACGACAAGAGGCAGGTGTGCATCCGGCCCCCCACATCCTGCCGCCATTAGCCCCAGCAGGATCCCCTGTAGAAGCTCACGTCGGCTCAGCCGTATCTCGCCCACGACAGTACCGCTCCACCAGAATGAGAGCCACCAGATCATCGTAAGCCTTGGCGGGCACCCGCATCCCCTTGGGCAACAGCCGCTCCCATCCCTGCGGTGGGTGAAAATCCCAGTAGCGCTGACGGGCCTCTTGGGAGCTGTGCCGCTCATCCACCAGGACAATCTGCTGCGGGGGGAGGATCGATTCCAGTTGAGACTTCCAGGCTTGGGCCGTCGTCTGATTGCCCAGGATCACTTGCTCCGCTTGAAACTGTTGCCGGAGCGTTTGTAGTCTAGACAGCGCTGCCGCGGAAGGGATCACCTCCCGGTGTAAAACCCTCAGCTCCATTGGCGCAAGCGCCTGCACCTGCACCACAGCTATGCCGCACTTGTCGCGCCCTGGGTCGAAACCGATCAGCACTCGTTGGCCCTTCAGCCTTGCCGAATGGAGTGAATCCGTCATCCTTCAGAGCGCCCCGCCTGTTGAACTCCAGGAGAGCCGGGTTGACCAGAAGCTTCCGCCATCAGAAAACTCACCCGCAACGGTCCTGCCGTGTAGATGTCGGTGTCGGCAACTAGCTTCACATCCAGAGGGGTGGTGCTCTGGCGGAGATGCTGCACAACTTCCAGAAACTTGACCTGGGAGAACTCCCCAACGGTGCCGGTGATGGGATCGGAGAGAAGCCCCTCCTCTTGCGAGCGCTGATTGGCCTGGTTCAGCAGCCCCAGCAGTTGCTGTTGGATCTGATTTTCGCTCAAACCCGGTTGAATCACCCCATGGGCCAGCACGGATCCCTTGGCGAAAATCCGCTGGTTGGGGTAAATCTGCACGAGCACAGGCACAGGCTCCCCCTTGAGCCGGTTGGTAACAGAGAGAATGCGCACCGCCCAGCTACCGGGCTCTTGCAACTTCTCCAAGGCTTGATCGGCATCCTCGCGGCGGATCAAGATCGCGTTTTCCAGAGGGGGCATGGGCTGGGATCCAAGGGCAAGGGCCCGCTGTTCCGCCTGGGCCAAAAGGTGCTCAAACTGCCGCCGGATCGCCTCTGGTTTTGCCCCTCTTGGAGCCTCCACAACTCCTGTTGCCAAAACTTCCCCCGCCAAGATGGCCAGTTCCCCCCGCCGCAGCCGCACCGCCAATTGGTTGAGCTGCTCGATCTCCTGCTCAAGCTGGTTTTTCTGGTTCTCCAGTTGGGTTAAGGCCGCCTGCACCACATCCAGGGAGCGCTCCAGCTGATCCCGATCCAGTTGCAGGGCTTGTTTTTGCGACTCCAGGGTGGCGATCACCTGGCGGGCCGACTCCACCTCTGCCTTCACTGCCTCCAACTCGGCATGGGCTCGATCCAAACTGGGCTGCACCTTGGCCAGTTGCTCGTTGGCTGCCGCCAGCTTGGCCTCCGCCTCCTGCCGCTCCTGCAGCGCCACTGCCAGCTGATCGCGCACTTCGCTCAGGCGGGTTTGGGCTGCCGACTGCTGGGTGCGAAATTGATCTAGATCCACCTTGAGGTGGTCTCGCTCAACCCTGAGAGCGGCATTTTCCGCTTCCAAGAGGGCTTTTTGGCGGTTGAGGGCCCGCAGCTCTTGCTCCGCCTGGGCAATTTGGTTGGTGTAGCTGAACAGGGCCTCCGACAGAGAGCGGTTGAGGAGCAGCAGTGTGCCCAAAGTCAGGGCGGAGATGCTCACGCCGGTCACCACGGCCACCAGAATGGCGGTATGGCGGGGGCGCAGGTTAAACCAGGTAAGGCGCTTTTTGCCAATGCGGTAGCCCACCCGATCCCCAACAACGGCAATCAGGCCACTGACAACCAACATGTAGAGGATCAGCAGTACGCCTTGCATATTCGCGGATCCCTGCCATGGAAATCTTAGCAAGGTTGCCCTGAGGATTTTGCAAGTTGCTGGGAGATAGATTTCGGCGCTGTTTTGTAGGGATTTTTGGGGGTTCTAATCCGCGTAGAGGAGCTGCTCCACCGCCGCCACGATATCTGCAGGTTGCACGATGGTGGCTGCCTCCAGGGTGCCGTTGTAGGGGGTGGGAATGTCCTGCGAAGCCAAACGCACCACCGGCGCATCCAGCTCATCGAACAGTTCTTCCATGATGCGAGCCGTCAGTTCCGCCCCAATGCCACCCGATTTCATGTCTTCCTCAACAATAATCACCCGATGGGTTTTGCGCACCGAAGCGGCAATGGTTCCCATATCTAAAGGTTTCAGCGAGATTAAATCGATCACCTCAGGGTCGATCTCCTGCTGCACCAAAGTGTCCACGGCCTTGAGCACGTGGTAGCGCATGCGGGAGTAGGTGAGCAGGGTAACATCGGAGCCGGATCGGACGATTTCGGCTTTGTCCAGAGGCAAAAGGTATTCCTCTTCTGGCAGATCTTCTTTCAAGTTGTACAGGAGCACATGCTCGAAAAAGAGAACGGGGTTGTCGTCGCGGATGGCGGACTTGAGCAAGCCCTTGGCATTATAGGGAGTTGAACAGGCCACGATCTTAAGCCCGGGCACCGCTTGGAAGTAGGCCTCTAGCCGCTGCGAGTGTTCTGCTCCCAACTGACGACCCACCCCGCCCGGCCCGCGGATGACCATCGGGATCTTGAAATTGCCCCCGGAAGTGTAGCGCAGCATACCGGCATTGTTGGCAATTTGGTTGAAGGCCAGCAGCAGAAAGCCCATGTTCATCCCTTCCACCACCGGGCGCAAGCCGGTCATGGCTGCCCCGATGGCCAGGCCGGTGAAGCTGTTCTCGCAAATGGGGGTATCCAGCAGGCGCATCTCCCCGTACTTGCGATACAGGTCTTTGGTGACTTTGTAGGAGCCGCCGTAATGGCCGACATCTTCTCCCAAAACAAATACGTTGGGATCCCGGGCCATTTCTTCGTCGAGGGCAGCACGCAAGGCGTTGTAAAGGAATGTCTCGGCCATAGAGGTTCAATATCGCTAAACCCTCATTAAACCATTTTGCCGGCATGGATCCCCTTGCAGCTGACTTGATAGGCTGAGCTCAGAATTCTTGCTCAAAGGGATGGCGACCTTCCCCACAGCTTTCCTCAGCACTCTCTTTCCCCTGGAACATGGGGATCGTCCGTCTTCTCAAGAAAAGACACCATGAGCATTCCACGGCCCAAACTGGCGCTGACCTTGGGGGATCCCGCGGGAATTGGGCCGGAAATTGTGCTCAAGGCGCTGGCGGATCCTGAGGTGCAGTCTTGCGCCCACATCACGGTTGTAGGGGATCGGCAGGTTCTAGAAGCCACCTATCGCCTGCTGAGAGATCGGTCGCCGGCTCCATTGGCCCATCCGGCAGGGATCCCGATGCTGGAATGCGACACAGGCTTTTGGTTGCAGCCTGGCCGTGTCGGTCAAGGGGATGCTGACAGTGGTGCGGTTAGTTTTGCTTACCTGAGAACGGCGGTCGAACAGACGCTGCGGGGCGAGTTTCAGGGGATCGTGACAGCGCCCATCGCCAAGTATCTCTGGCATCGAGCCGGCCATCGGTTCCCTGGTCAAACAGAAGTTTTGGCCCAGCTGAGTCGGTCTGAGCACTACGGGATGATGTTTGTTGCCCGTTCCCCCCACAGCGGTTGGCAGATGCGGGTTTTGCTGGCCACCACCCATATTCCCCTCGGCCAGGTGCCCACTGTGCTGACCCCAGAGCGGGTGCGGACAGCGCTGGATTTGCTGGTGGGATCCCTGCGCCACACCTTTGGGATCCGGGATCCTGTGATTGCAGTAGCCGGCCTGAATCCCCATGCCGGCGAACAGGGGCAACTGGGATCGGAGGAAAAAGAATGGCTGACCGAGCTGCTGCGCACCTATGCCCACGCCCAAATTTGGGGGCCGCTTCCCCCCGACACCATGTGGCTGGCTCCCGCGCAAGCCTGGCATGGCCAGGGATCCCCAACTGTGGCAGATGCCTACTTGGCTCTCTATCATGATCAAGGTTTGATCCCGGTGAAGATGCTGGCTTTTGACCGGGCAGTCAACCTGACAATTGGGTTGCCTTTTGTTCGCACCTCTCCCGATCATGGCACCGCCTTCGACATTGCCGGCCAAGGGGTGGCCCGATGCGAGAGCCTCAAGCAGGCGATCCTGCTGGCGGCAGAACTGCTGGGCAAAAACCCCTCCTGAGGGAAACCATGCCTGTGCCCGGCCATCTGAAGCTGTCTCCCGCCTCTGGGGGGTGATTTGATGGGAGTTGCTGGCATCACCTCAGCCGCAATGCTCTACCGTCGCTTTGGGCGCACCCAACAGCTGGTCTCGGTTTTTTCTCTGGGCAGCATGCGCTTGGTCAATGTGCCCAGGGATCAAGCTCAGGCAACCGTTGAGGCAGCCCTAGCCGCAGGGATCAACCACATCGAAACGGCTCAGGCTTATGGCCATGCCGAGGTGCTCTTGGGCGAGATTTTGCAAACCCTGCCCTTTTCACGCCATCAGTTGATTCTGACCAGCAAACTCACTCCCACAGATGGGTTGCGAGAGCGGCTTCAGGGATCCCTGCGCCGTCTGCGGGTGGATTACTTGGATCAATTTGCCTTTCATGGCATCAACCTGCCGGAACACCTGGAGTGGGTGCTGCAGAAAGGGCTGCCGATTCTCCAGCAGATGCAGCAGGAAGGCTGGGTGCGCCACATTGGGTTTTCCACCCATGGATCCCTGGAGTTAATTTTGCAGGCCATCCAGACAGGATGCTTTGACTTTGTTAATTTGCACTATCACTTTTTCCAACAGCGCAATGCACCGGCCCTAGAAGCGGCTGCCCAGCAAGATATGGGCGTGTTCATCATTTCTCCTGCCGATAAAGGGGGAATGCTCTATCGCCCGCCCCAACACCTGCAGGAGTGCTGTGCACCTTTCAGCCCCTTGGAGTTTGCCTATCGTTTTTTGCTGGCGGATCCCCGTGTTCACACCCTCAGCCTGGGCATCACTCATCCTGAGGAGCTACAGGTGGCCTTGTCGGCTTTACAGGATCCCGACCGTTGGTGGGTGGATGGCCCTCAGATTCAGGAGCGGTTGCGCCAAGCCGAGCAGGAACGCTTGGGATCCAGCCGCTGCACCCAGTGCTACGCCTGCCTGCCCTGCCCAGAAGGGATCCACATTCCCGAAGTGCTGCGTTTGCGCAACTTGGCCATTGCCCACGAAATGACGGAGTTTGCTCGGTACCGCTACAACATGTTCGGCCAAGCTGGGCATTGGTTTCCGGGGTCACCTGCCGACCGCTGTACCGAGTGCGGTGACTGCTTGCCCCGCTGCCCAGAGCATCTGCCTATCCCGGAGTTGCTGTCCGAAGCCCACCAGTTGCTGCATCGCTCTCCAATCCGGCGGCTCTGGGAATGACCATTCCCCCTATCCTGTTTGGCAGAGCTCAACTTCGTTTATGATCGGTTGCAGTTTGTCAAGAGACTCACAAGGCGAGGCATCAGGGTGAATAGTCAGAGCCAAGACCGCTTAGACCGAGTAGAGCAACTGCTGGCTTGGACGGCTGAACAGACTGCTGCCAACAGCCGAGAAATCCGGGAGCTCTGCCAATCCGTCCAGGAGCTGCGCCAGTCCATCCAAGAAAGCCGCACCCAGTCTGCCGAGGAGAACGCCGCCCGTCTGCGGGAAATCGAGGAGCTGCGTCAGTCCATCCAAGAAAGCCG
>NZ_JBSSDD010000018.1:0-25435 GCF_054060415.1 Thermostichus sp. OS-CIW-32
TGGGCTACAGGCGGGGGGATCTGCCCAATGCCGAGCTATGTGCGGCTCAGGTGTTGTCTTTGCCGTGTTTTCCTGAGTTGACCACCTGTCAACAAGAGCGGGTGGCTGCGGCCATTGCTGAAATCCTCTCAGAAAAAACCTGCCCGTAGCACTCAGTTATGTCTGCCTTATGGTCATTTCGATTCAAACTAGAACACTGCACCCACGCCCACAGTCATTTTAAATAAGAATGAAACGAAATGAAACATTTCCATCCCATTGCTTCCCAACTCCCCTCTCCCTCTGGGAAGAGGACTGGGGGTGATCTCGGAAGCGGTATGGAGCGCTTGGGGATTGTCTCAATCCAGCTTGAAAGGACTACAAATGGCCAAAAAACGAAGTCTCCAGACCCGTCCTCCCAGTGCGGCGGAAGGAAGCCAGCAGGGTGTCAATTCTGGGACTCGACCGGCTGCGGCGGCTGCCATTTCAGCACCAAGGTAGAAAGTTGCGGCAGGCAGAGCTCGAGGGAGTAGGGCAAGTTGTGGTAGGCCCAGTCGTCTGTCCACTTGCCCCCCAAATTGCCCACCCCGCTGCCCCAAAACTCCACAGCATCGCTGTTGAGCAGCTCTCGATAAAAGCCTCGCTCCGGCACTCCGATGCGGTAATGGGGCCAGACCACCGGCGTGAAGTTACAAACCACCACCACCCACTCCCTGGGATCCTCCCCATAGCGGATGAAGGAAACAATGCCGCGATGGTCGCTGCAGTCAATCCAGCGGAACCCTTCTGGCTTGGTGTCTTGGGTATACAGGGCAGGCTCAGAGCGCAACAGGTGATTCAGGCTGGCCACGTAGTGGCGCAACTTGGCGTGGGGTTCATACTGCAGCAGCCCCCAGTCCAGATCTGCCCAAACGTTCCACTCATTCCACTGGCCAAACTCCATGCTCATGAACAAGGTTTTCTTGCCAGGGTGGGTGAACATGTAGCCATACAAAGCCCGCAGACTGGCGAACTTATGCCAATGATCCCCCGGCATTTTGCCCAACATGTGGCTCTTGCCATGCACCACCTCATCATGAGAAAAGGCCAGCATGTAATTTTCGCTGAAGGCATACATGAGGCTGAAGGTAACCAAATGGGGATGGAACTGGCGGAACCAGGGATCCATGTGGAAATAATCCAACATGTCGTGCATCCAACCCATGTTCCACTTCAAGTTGAAGCCCAGCCCACCCACATGGGTTGGCCAAGTTACCATCGGCCAAGCAGTAGATTCTTCGGCAATGGAAAGTGCACCGGGGTTGTATTTGAAAATGAGGGTATTGAGCTGCCGGAAAAAGTCGATGGCTTCGAGGTGTTCCCGCCCGCCGTAGGGGTTGGGGATCCACTCTTTGCGGTCATAATCCAGATAAAGCATCGAGGCCACCGCGTCCACCCGGATCCCATCGATGTGGTATTTCTCGAACCAAAAAAGGGCATTGGCCACCAGATAATTGCGCACCTCGTTGCGGCCATAATTAAAAACCAAAGTGCCCCAGCCTTTGTGCTCACCTTTGCGAGGGTCGGCGTATTCGTACAGGTGAGTACCGTCGAAAAAAGCCAGCCCATGCCCATCTTTGGGGAAATGCCCAGGCACCCAATCGACAATCACGCCGATCCCGGCTTGGTGAGCCCGATCGACAAAATACATAAAGTCTTGCGGGGATCCATAGCGGGATGTTACGGCATAGTAGCCGATCACCTGATAGCCCCAAGAGCCATCGAAGGGGTGTTCTGCCACCGGCAACAGCTCGATGTGGGTAAAGCCCAGCTCCTTCACATAGGGGATCAATTTGTCCGCCAGCTCGCGGTAGGTGAGGAAGCGAGTGTTGGGCTTTTGATCCACCAGCACACTTTGCCCTTCGGCAGGTGGATCTTCAGCCGAGGCGTGCATCCAGGATCCCAGATGCACCTCATAAACCGAAATCGGCGAGCGCAGGGGATCGGTGGCGGCGCGTTTTTCCAGCCAGGCTTGGTCGTGCCAGGTGTAGGTGTTGAGGTCGGCTACGATGGAGCCGGTTTTGGGGCGCACCTCCTGTTGAAAGCCATAGGGATCCGACTTTTCGTAGATATCCCCCCAGGAAGTTTTCACCTCGTACTTGTAGATGGCGCCTGGCCCTATGCCGGGGATGAACACCGCCCAGATGCCGCTTTCGCCCAGCCGCTTCATCTGGTGTTGACGCCCGTCCCAGTGGTTAAAATCGCCGATAACGCTGACGTTGCGGGCGTTGGGAGCCCAGACGGCGAAATGCACCCCCTTCACCCCATCCACCGTGATGGGATGGGCGCCCAGCTTGTCGTAAATGCGGTGGTGATTCCCCTCGTTGAACAAGTAGCGATCCAGCTCGCCAATGTGGTTGACCTTCTCCAGGGGAAAGCGGTAGGGATCCTCCCATTCTTCCAAGTGTTCCCCTTGGGGATCCCAGACCCGTTGGGCCCGCAAAAAATAGTCCGGCAGAGGGGTTCCCGGCTCAAAGCGCAGCTCGAATAGCGTTTCCGGGTGCAGCGGCTGCATCGGGTAAGCCTGTCCAGTGGCGCGTTCCACCAGCCAAACCTGCCGAGCATTGGGCACAAGGGCGCGCACCAACCCAAAGGATTTCCCGGCCTCTTCTATCTGCTGGGGGCCCAAAACGGCATAGGGATCCTGCCATTGGTTGGAAACAAACTGACCCACTTGTTCGGCAGACAGGAGAAAGCCCATCGGGAACCCTCAGTAAATGACCATTCTAGTCTAGCGGTGGCTGACCCCCAGTTTGCGCTGTCAGCTCCAGGCCCGCCTCCAGGCAAAGAATCCCTGCAAGAAGTTCTGCAGGCGGGGGTTGGTGGCCAATTGTTGCCTGCGGTGCTGCAGGGCCGCCTTGGCGTTCACCTCCGAGCGGGTGGGGTAGATGTGGATCCCGGTCAGGGCAGAGACGGGCAGCCGCCGGCTCATGGCCAAAACCACTTCATGAATCAGCTCTCCCGCCTGGGATCCCACCAGGTGCGCCCCCAAAATCTGGCCGTTGCGTCGACAGATCAATTTGGCAAAGCCCAGGGGGGCGGCTTCTGCCTGGGCCCGATCCACATCGGCAAACTCCTGTTTGAGCACCACCACATCCTTGCCGTATTGCTGCCGGGCTTCGCTTTCGGTGAGGCCCACACGGGCCAGCTCCGGCTCGGTGAAGATGGCCCAAGGAATGACACGATAACGCGCTTGGCTGAGGGGGAAAAACAGGGCATTGACCAGGGCCACTGCCCCTTCGTAGGCCGCCACATGGGTAAATTGCGGCCCGCCGATGACATCCCCACAGGCGTAGATGCGGGGATTGCGGGTTTGCAGCTTGGCATTCACCTGGATCCCTTGGGGGGTGTACTGCACGCCGGCGGCTTCTAGACCCAGCCCTTCCACGTTCGGGATCCGACCGGCGGCCACCAAAATCTCTTCTGCACGGATCACTTGATCACCTGCAGCGGCGGAGCCTGCCCCGGAATTGGCCCTTAGGTAAAGCAGCTTTGCCCCTTGCTCTTGGCCGACTGCTGTGGCGCGTACCCGGGTGAGGATGCGGATCCCATCTTGGGTCAACTGTTGCTGCACCACCTGGGCGGCTTCGGGATCCTCCTTGGGCAAGATGCGCTCGCGGCTGGCAATGAGGGTCACCTCGGATCCCAGACGGGCCAGAGCTTGGCTCAACTCGCAGCCTACCGGCCCCGCCCCTATCACCGCCACCGATTTGGGCAAGCGGGTCAAGTCAAAGATCGATTCGTTGGTCAGATAGCCCGCCTCGGCCAAGCCCGGCAAGGGGGGAACCCAAGGACGGGATCCGGTGGCGATGACAAAAGCCCGCGCCTGTACCTGCCGTCCTGCCACCTCAAAGGTGCGCCCATCCACAAAGTGGCCCTTGGCAAACACCAGTTCCACCCCCAGTTGGCGGAAGCGATCCGGCGAATCGGCGTGGTTGGCGATGTAGCTCTGGGCAGAGCGAATGTGTTCGTACACCTTGAGGTAATCCACCGAGATCCCTGCTGGGCCAGGGAGAGTTACCCAACCGGCAGCCATGGCCTGGCGAATCCGATGGACGGTATGGGCCACGTGAAGAAGGGCTTTGCTGGGCACACAGCCATACCAGAGGCAATCGCCGCCCAAGCGGTCGCTGCCTTCCACCAGCAGCACCTTGGCCTTCAGTTGGGCCGCAGCGCTGGCCACCACCAGACCCGCCGCACCGGCGCCAATGACCACAATATCGTAGGAGACAGGCATGGCTTGTTCTGAACAAAAACATCGGGCAAGGGATAGCACCATCCTATGTCTTGAGTAGGCCGGGGGCAGGATGGGAGCATGCCTCTAACCCCCAAAACCCTGAACTTTGCTGAATTTACTGAGCTTTAGGCGGTTTGGCAAAAGTCATTGAGAGGGATATAGTAGACCAAGTTTCCCCCTGATCCTTGAGTCCACCGCAACGGTTGCCGGGAAGTGAAGGGGGAAAGCGCTCGGGGGGTATTCCTCAGGGCTTTGCGGGATACCGCCTTCCTGTTGGGACTCCGTCCCGCTGACGCGAACAGAGATAGGCAGGATGCGATCGCTTCTTTCCTGAACCATGTTCAGGAGAGTTCAGCGTGAATGTATCAGAAGGGGATCCCTTTCCACACCCTTTCTGCATGGGAGAAGAACTTGTTAGAGTGGGACGGATGGATCCCTTGCAAGCTGGGTTGATCCGTCTGTTCTACTTTTCAGGTTTTGGGGACTTATGACTATTCTGCTGCCGAGCGAACCTATCCTGGCCGTGAGCATCTTCGGCATGGGCCTGCCAGAGCTGGCCGTGATTGGGGTGATCGCGGTGGTCGTGTTTGGCCCCAAGAAGCTACCGGAGTTGGGCAGCGCCTTTGGCAAAGCGTTGCGGAGTTTCAAACAAGAGATGAACAACCCCAGCAGCGATGACGAGCCTGCCGGCACGGAAAAGGTGGAGAAGGTGGTGGAGAAGGATGCCGCCTGAGGGTCGCGGAGAGGGGTGGGATCCCAACTCCTGCAAGGGGCCTGCTGCCGGAACTGTTGAGAGGGGGGATCCAAGCCAGCTTTGGATGAGAGGTGAAGTCAGCTCGCAAGGGAGCCAGATCCAGGGCTAGTGTATAGTTCTGGAAAGTTTCCCGGCCCGGCGCTACCGGCTGAGCCAGGATCAGCCTGGATGGGCCCATCGGATGCCCCAGAGGTGGTATGGCTGAGCTGACCGATTTCGAGTTGATGCGCCAGATCCAACTGCGGGATCGCCGCAGCCACTTCTTGCTCAAGGATCGCTATCGGAAGCGCCTGCTGGATATTGCCTTGGCCATTCTCAAGCAACCTCACCAGGCAGAAGAGGTGGTGCGGCAGGTGTTTGAGTTTTGCTGGAAACACGCCGATGCCTTTGACCTGCAGCGGGATCGCTCGGTGGCCCTGTGGCTCTACGAGTTGACGGCCTTTCAAGCCAGGGAACGGCTGCGGCGTTGGGCTTGGCTGCCTGTCCCCCTCTCCATTCAAACTTCGGCTCCCCTGTGGCCGCAACGTCTTCTCTGGGGCAGCCTGGCAGTGCTGGGGATCTACGCGGTAGCCATAACAGCGGCCTACTGGCGGCTGCGCTGGCAGTGGGGATCCCCCATCGAGGGAGAGTCGGTGGCAGTTCAACGGCTCTACCAAGAGTGGCAACGACAACCGCAAGTGCAGCGAACCCTGCTGCGGGATCCCAGCTTCAGCACTCCCCTGTTGGTGCAAGCCCTCTGGTCGCCCCATGCCAAGCAGGTGCTGCTCTTGGCCTCGGAGATGGCCCCTGCCCCCCCAGGGAGCACCTATCAACTGTGGCTGGAGTCGGATGTCCAGGGAGGGGGACGACTGCTGGAAAGCGCCGGCACCTTTGCCGTCAACGCGGAAGGATCCCTGCAATGGCTCAGTCAACCCCTCCATTCTGAGCAGCCGACCCGCCTCCTCATCACCCTCGAACCGGCAGGAGGAAGCGAATCCCCCACAGGCCCGCCTCTGCTGCAGAGCAGTTTTTGGATCCCTGCTGCCCAGCCCTGATCAAGAGAGATGGGGGGATGGCTGGGGAGTTTGTCCCCCGCTCTTGCGCCGCTTACTCCGGGATCCCCGCAAGCGCACCTTGAGACGGTAGCGAACCGTTTCGTGAACGACCTTATAGGAGGCATCCACACCGTGCGTTTCCCGCAGCCATTCGCGAATGTCGCTGTAGGTACGGAATCGGCCAGGCTGATGCAGCTCCTGCTTGAGGATTTCCAAAACCGGCTTGGGGATGAGGGGTTTGCGCCCTTGGTTGCGGGGCACCGTCAACATGCCCTCTAGCCCCTTGGCCTTGTAGCGTTGAAACCATCGAAAAATCGTTGAGATGTCCCGCCCCAGAATTTCAGCCAAGCCTGTCATCGTCTTGACTTTCCCAATCTTGAGCAGGTAGAGAGCTTGAACCCGCTCCTTGCCGGTTGGTGTAGACTGCTTGCTTAGTAGGGATTTAAGCTCTTCAGCCGATTCCTGAATGTCGAGCTTGAGGACTCCAGCCATGTCGAGGTATCGCAGAACGGCGTTGAATTCGTTGCCTGGCGGAGAGTCTACCACAGTAACTTGGGGTTTTGGAAGTTGTTCGTGAAGTTTGCCTGGGCATCTCTTGACGTTTACAGAATCTCGAACTGAAAAATCTCTAACAGGCTACCCTCGTCGCTTTTCAGGATGGTCGGGCAAGGGATCCCCTCTAGGGCGGCAGGCCGTGGCTGTAGGAGTGGCTGTAGGATCAGAGAGCAAGCTTGCCGACGCTGCACTATGGTTCTTCGCAAGTATCTTGCAGGAGAGGGGCTGCGTTGGTTTCGCCTGGCCCTGCAGTTGCAAGGATCAGTTGTGCCGGCAGTGCTGCCCCGCGCCTTTATCTGCGGCTTGGCCGGGGTGCTGGTTTCGATTCTGTATAAGCTGGGGCTGCCCCTGGCGCTGTCGTCGTTGGTGGCGTTTGTGCCCAACATCGTTTTGGGTTTGATGCTGGTGTTTCGGACAAACACCGCCTACGAACGGTTCTGGGAGGGGCGGAAAGCTTGGGGATCCGTGGTGAATGACGTGCGCAATTTGGCCCGCCTGATTTGGGTAGCCATTGAAGAAAAGCAACCCGGCGACCGGGAAGAGAAGATCCAAACTCTATATCTGTTGCCCGCCTTTGCCATGGCCATGAAACAGCACTTGCGCCAGGAACCTTTGCTGGATGAGATTCAGCCCCTCCTCAGCCCGGAGCAGTTGCAACGTCTCCAAAGCCTCAACCATCCCCCTTTGCAGATTGCCTTTTGGATTGGAGATTATCTGCAGCGCCAATACCAAAAGGGCCGCGTTGAGGTCTACCAGCTCACGATCATGGTGGAGCGGCTCAACAGCATGGTGGATGCGCTGGGGGCCTGTGAGCGCATTCTCATGACCCCAATGCCCATGGCTTATGCCCTGCACTTGAAGCAGTTGCTGTTGCTTTACTGTTTGTCTTTACCGTTTCAAATGGTGGAGGGCTTGGGTTGGATGACCGGCCCCATTGTGGGATGGCTGAGCTTTATGTTGTTTGGCGTTGAAGAGATCGGCATCGAAATTGAAAATCCCTTTGGCCGGGATCCCAATGATCTGCCCCTCGATAACATTTGCAACAAGATGAAGCACAATATTGCGGATTTGATCAATTCCACTTAGGGAACTCTCGCCGTTCTGGATGGCAGGGCAGCTGCCCATTTCAGATCCTCAGCTCAGATCCTCAGCCGGCACCTACCCCTAGTGGAGATAGCCGGGGCGAACCCGATGATTGAGAGGAAGGGATCCCTATATCTTGGGTAGGGAACAAGATGGGTTTGCTAAACTGTGGACAATTTGCCGAGGTGCTCTGGGGATGGCCTGCTCAACCTGCACATTTTTACACCTGGCCGATGTGCATCTGGGCTATGACCGCTACGACAGCCCGGAGCGGAGCAAGGATTTCTTTTTGGCATTTCGGGATGTTGTCCGGCGCTATGCCATTCAGGATCCGGTGGACTTTGTGCTCATCGCCGGGGATCTGTTCGAGCATCGGCAGATTCAGCCCGGCGTTCTCAACCAAGCCCAGATCGTCTTGCGGGAGCTGCAACAGGCCGGGATCCCGGTGTTGGCCATTGAGGGCAACCACGACAATCGCCCCTATGGCGTGAAAACCAGTTGGCTGAGGTACTTAGCCGATCACGGGGAGTTGATCCTGCTGGAGCCTGAGGAAGGGGAAGAAGGACTGGAGCTGCGTCCCTGGGCGGGTGGGCGGGGGGGCTACCTAGACCTGCCCTGTGGGGTGCGGGTGATTGGATCCCAGTGGTACGGATCGGCAGCTCCCAGGTCG
This sequence comes from Thermostichus sp. OS-CIW-32, assembly GCF_054060415.1. Lineage (NCBI taxonomy): Bacteria > Bacillati > Cyanobacteriota > Cyanophyceae > Thermostichales > Thermostichaceae > Thermostichus > Thermostichus sp. OS-CIW-32. Next base: position 8,352 of record NZ_JBSSDD010000018.1, read on the forward strand.
ATTGAGCAGTTGGCGGCGGCCATTCGACGGTTGCCCCCCGGCCCAGAACGGGTGGTGTTGATGTTCCACCACGGTCTAGAAGGCCAAATTGCCCGTTACCAAGGCGCTTTGCGCTACCGGGATCTGTTGCCCTTGCGGGAGGCGGGAGTGGGCTACCTGGCCTTGGGACACATTCACAAAAGCTATTCCGAGGGGGGGTGGATCTTCAACCCGGGATCCCTGGAGGCCAACAGCACTGCCGAATGGGACTTCCAACGGGGGGCCTATCGCGTCCGCTGGGGAGATGGCCCACCCCAAGCGGAGTTGGTGCAGGATTACCATCAGCGGCCCCGCCGCCGGCTCTATCTGGAGGCCAAGGGCAGAGAAACCCCCGAACAGATTGCCGCAGCAGCCATTGCCTTGGCTAAGGGATCCCGTTTTCAGGAAAGTGAGATGGAGCCGATGGTGGAGTTGCGGCTGGTGGGACAGGTGGGGTTCGCCAAGCATGAGCTGGATAGCCGCGCCCTACAGTGTCAAATTCAGCAGCTTACCGGCGCCTTGCTGGTTCTGTTTCGTTTTGAGGCCAATACTTTAGAGCTCGGGTCGGCTGCCCTTTCCTTGGAAGAAGAGGGGCAGAGGCTACAAATCGAAGAGAAAATCTACAGGGATCTGCTGAGCAGCCATGCCCACTACCGCAAACGCAGTGAAGAGCTAGCGCGGCTGCTTCTGGATCTTAAAGAAAAGGTTTTGGATGGGCAAGGAGAATCTGAAGTGTATGCTCACCTAAGGGGAGCTTTTTGGGGAGCAGAAGACTGATTATGCGGATCCTCTCTCTCGCTTTACAAAACTTCAAATCTCATGAGGATGCCGTCTTCACGTTTGAGCCAGGTATTAACGCCATTTGCGGAGAAAACGGAGCGGGCAAGACCAGCATTTTGGAAGCCATTGCCTGGGTTTTGTTCGACTACTGCCCCTACAGCCAAGAAGAAATCATTCGCTCCGGGGCCAACGACGCAGTGGTGACTGTGCAATTTATCTCCCAATGGGATCAGCGCACCTACGATGTTCGCCGCAGCGTAACGCAGGGATATCGTCTCTTTGATCCCCAGCTGAAGCAGCGCCTAGAGTATGAGCGCAAATCCGATGTGCTGCCGTGGCTGAGGCAACATCTGGGCGTACCTGCCGGCACCGACCTGGCGCGGCTCTTTGCCACAACGATTGGGGTGCCCCAAGGGACGTTCACAGCCGACTTTCTCAAAACCGGTCGAGATCGCAAAGAAGTTTTCGATCGCATCTTAAAGGTGGAAGAGTACCAGCAGGTAGCCAAAGACCTGTTGGCGGTCGAGAAATACAGCGAGGCGCAGATTCAGGCCATTCATCATCAAATTGAATTGCTCCGCCAACAGCTACAGGAGTGGGATCCGCTGCAAGCGGAGCGGCAGAAAATCCAACAAGAACTGAGTTATTGGCAAGAGCGCTTGAGTCAATCGATCCACACTCTGGATCAGGTTAAGCTTGAGATCGAGCGACTGGAGAAATGGCTTGAGCAAATCCAAACTTTAGATCACCAGATTGCCCAACTGGAGCAAAAGGGATCCCTGCTTCAGGTATCTCTTGAGCAGGCAGAAAAGTTATGGGCAGAGGCCAGGCAAGCTCAAGCGCAGCAACAGCAATACTGGGAGGGATCTCAGCATTTTTTGGCCACAGAAGCTCGCTTGCGGGAGCTGGAAAAACAGCAACAGCAACGCTTGGAGTGGCTGAAACAGCGGGATGCTTTGCTCTCGCAAAAGCAGCATATCGAAAACCAATTGGCAAGACTTCAAGAAAAGTTAAGCCAACAGCAGCGCTGGAAGCAGGAGCTAGAGGAGCTAACCCCGCAAATTCAGGCCCAAGAGGAGCTAGAGCGTCAGCAGACCTATTGGACTCAACAGCTCAACACGTTGCTACACCTGCACCGCGAATGGGAACAGATCCAGGCAGAATGGACAGCCCACGCCGAGCGCTGTCAACTGCTACAAAGCCGAGTGCAAGAAGCTGAACAGGCCCAGGCCATATGTCGGCAGCATCAATTGACCTACAACCGTTATTTGCAGTTGGAAACCCTCATTGCAGAGCAGGAAGCGCTGCGGCGAACCCGACAAACTTTACTGGCTCAACGGGAAACTTTGCAACATCAACTGCATCGATTGGAGCTGCAGGGATCCGAATATCAGCAACAACTCCAGATCTTCCAAAAAATGGAGGCGGAAAAACTTGAGCTGCAACCCCTGTGTGAACGGCAGGCCTCCCTGGAGCAGCGCCACTCCCAACTTGGCGAGAAGTTGGCTTCCTTTCAGGCTCTGCGCCTTGAACTCAAACAACGGGAAACGGAGCAGGAACAAGGCCAAGTCCAATTGCAACAACTGCAGCTCCAACTGAGACAACGGCAGGCGGATTTGGAGCGGGTAGCCGCCATTCCTGCGCTCGAAACTCAACAGGAGCGATTGCAAACTCAGCTCAGCCGCATTGCCGCAGCTCGTCAATTTCAACAGGAGCTACAAGCCCTTTTTGAGCAGGGCTCGGATCAATTGGCTCAACACCATCACAGCATCCGGCAACTTCTGGACGAATTGGAAGCGCAGCGACACAACTATCCCCAACTTCAATCTCTGTGGCAGCGGATCCCAGAGGTACTCACTCGATCTTCAGCACTCAGCCAACAGTTGCTCCAGTCCATCCATCAGATTTTGCAGGATCTGGCTCCCCAAACTTCCGAGCCCCAACTTCGTCAGCAGTTGTCCAACATCCAAAAACAACTCAGGACTTTGCAACCCTTGCTCGGCCTAACCGCACAAATACCCGATTTACAAGCCCAAATTCAGCAACTGCTGCAGTTGCAAGCCGAACGACAAAGCAGAATTGATGATCTTCACTGGGATCTTGAGGCTGAGCCCACCTTCCTTCGGCAACAACAGGAAATTGGCCAGGCGCTGCAAGAACTGGGGGATCCCAGAGGGCAAATCCAGCGCTTGGAAAGAGATCTCAGCCGCAAGTCTAGGGTTGAGCAAGAATATCAACAAATAGCGGCCCATGTTCAGCAACTCCAACAGCAGATACAAGCCCTAGAAGAGCAGCTGCAACCGCTTTCAGATCTGGATGAAAGAATTGCAGCTTTGCGGGAAGAACAAGGCCGGCACCGCAACAACTACGAGACCTTTATCCGCATGCAGCCTCTTGCCCAAAGTTTGCCCCGACGGCAAGATGAACTCCAAGCGGCCCAGTTGGCCCTAGATCAAATCCAGAAAGCCAAGCAAGAAAAACAAGCCCAGATCGACCGCTGGGAACAAACAGAGGGATCCAAAGATGACCTGCAAGCCCAAATTGAAAAAGCCGCCAAAACCTTAAAATCTCTGGGGGATCCCAGAAGTCAAGCCGAACGGCTCAAAGCAGAGCTAAAACAGGAAAAGCAGTATTTACAAATGCAGGCCGACTGCCTGCAGCAGCTTCAGGATTTACAGGCCGCACTCAACCCTATCGAGGAGGCCCTATGCCAAACGGAGCATCTGGATCGAGAGCTGGGATCCCTGCAAGAAGAACGGGAACGATACCGTTTAGATCACGAGCGCTATCTGCAGGCAGAACCCATTGCCCAATTGCTTCCCCAACGGGAACAGGAACTGGCCGAGCTAAACGCCCAGCGGCAGCAACTGCAAGCTCAACTCTCCCAACTTCGCGCAGCACGGGATCCCTTGGCTGCTCTGTATCGACCGCAGGAGCATGAGCGCCTTCGATCCCTTTTGCAGGCCACTGAAATTCAAAAAGCCGAAGCCCAGGCCCGCCTGGAGAGCCTAGCTCCTCAACTGAGCAAAATTGAGGAAAAGTTGCGGCAATTGGAACAGACCAAGGCAAGCTTAAAGCAAGTCGAGGCCGAAAAAACTGAGAGAGAACGCCTGCACCGCTTTATCAAGTTTAGCCGAGATACCTATAGAAAAGCCGGCCCTCAAATTACCCAATACTACCTGCAGCAGATCAACCATACTGCCGATCACCTCTTCCGAGAAATTCTCAACCGTCCCAACGTCACCCTGACCTGGGAAGCCGATTATGAGATCCGCGTTCAAGAAGCCGGCAGCCCCAAACGACGGTTTGCCAGCCTTTCCGGGGGAGAGCAAATGTCGGCGGCCTTGGCAGTGCGCTTGGCTTTACTCAAGGTGTTGGGACAACTAAATATTGCCTTTTTCGATGAGCCCACCACCAATATGGATGCCCAACGGCGACAGCGGCTGGCAGAGGCTATTACCAACCTGCGATCTTTTGAGCAGCTGTTTGTCATCAGCCACGACGATACCTTTGAGCAAATGACAGAAAATGTTATTCGGGTGGAAAGGCACTCCGGATCCAAGTCGGTAGGGAGGGATCCCGCCTATGGTGTTTAGAGCCGACCGGATCCTGGCGGTCTTGCAGCAAAAGCGGGAAGCCTTTGCCACTTTTGATCAACGGCTATCGGAGCGCAGAGAATACTATAAGCAGGCCATGGAAAGCTTGTGCCAGTGGTCAAGCCTAGAGATTGCCGAAAAAATAGCTCCATTCCCTTTCCCAGGCGCTTTACCTACTGCAGAGTGGGATCGCTACTCCAATTGGAAGATCCCTTTTGAGCAGGAATGGGCCAATTACGAAGAAAGCCGTGAGTGGGCGAAATCGGTCATTGAAAATATTCCCACCTTTGCCGTGGATGGATCCCAGATTTATCCCAGCAAAGATCTGTCAATACCGGTGGCGCTGGTGCAAATCGGCTGGTATGAAAATTATCACTGCGCAGCAGGCTTGTACGAAAAAGACATCCAAGTGGATGTATTAACCCCAAGAGACCTGGGATCCGACAGCAGCGGCGAACCGAAAGAGCGAATGGTTAACATGCGCCGCTTTCAAATGGAAATCGAGAGACTTGTAGAATACATTCAAAAATCTCAACCGGGATCCCGAAAATTGGCCTTTTTGGATGGGGCGCTGGTGGCTACTTTTGCCGAAGTCTTCGAGCCAGAAAGCCAAGATTTCTATGTGCAGTGTTTGCTCCAGCTTTTGCGGGCCAGCGAGCAAAGCCGGATCCCTATCGTGGCTTACATAGACACCACCTACACTTCCGATCTGGTGACGTTGCTCAAGCATTGTTTTGACCTACCCGAAGCTCCACAGCTTCACGATGCGCAACTGCTCAGCCCCTGGTTGGAGTGGGGGGATCGCACACCTTTTTTCATCTGTGCCCGCGGCGGCAGCCTCAACCCCCAAGATGGGATCCTCAACTCCTACCAAGAAATGCGGGAGCGAGTGGGGTTTGTTTACCTGCGCACCAATGACAACTTTCCGGCCCGCTTGGAAATACCCGTTTGGGTTTATGAGGCAGGACTGTTGGACTGGTTGGTGGATCTGGTTCGCTGTGAGGTGGTGATTGGGCGAGGTTATCCTTATGTGCTGGAGACAGCCGATCAAATAGCCGTTATTCGCAATGAGGATCGCAACCTTTTCTTACGCCTCATGCAAGATTGGGCCGCTCGCGAGAAGCTGAACCTGAGGCTATCTCGGAAAACGGTGAGTAAACTACAACGGAGACGAGTCCGATGAGATTGGGAAAGGTGGTTCGCTCCAACAATCACTGTGATTATGTGGTGCAGGTGGACGATGCTTTAGAAGTCAAAAATCCGCCGACTCCTGATGACTATGGCTTCGGCAGCTTTGTCAAGCTAGAAAGCGACCGGCGACACTGGGCTGTAGGTCTGGTTTACAATACCCAACTCCTGAATCCGATGTTCCTCAATTCTGGGCCGCGCCTTTCCAGCCAGCCGGATCCCTATTTTTCCCCCGATCTGCAGAATGAGGTGCGCACGCTACTCTCGGTGGTCTTAATCGGGGCCTTGGATGAAGAGCGCCGCTGTGGCCGGCAAGGGATCCCACGCGTGGTGGTGCCTGTAAACACGCCGGTTTTTCGCATGAGCCGGGAAGAGATCCTGCGCTTTCACCAGGATCCCCAAGGTCAAACCCAATTTTCCTACTATGGTTTGCTGCTGAGTAGCGGCGGCAACTTTGCCAATCATTTGATCTACCAAGTCTTGAACGACATTACGCCGATGTTTGCCGATCCAGCTCAACGGCGAGCCCTGCAAATCTTAAGCAAAGAACTGGCCTGGAAAATGACTGTAGGAGCGATGCGCTGATGCCCCAAAAAATCACCGTCAATGGCCACTACCCAGAAGCCAACCTCTCTCCAACTGAGGACTCTCCAGAGGTAATTGGCACTGTCAAAGGGCCTGGAGAAACCTCTAACCAATATGTTTTCATCACTTCCAATACCCAAGCGGTAAAGGTGGGCGATTTCGTCTATTACGAAGTCCAGGATCCCCAATCGCAAACCCTGCAAATCTTGGGCAAAATTAGCCAGGTTCAACTCCTCGATCACATTCCCGATCGCATCTTTGCCGATACCGAAATCGACCCCAGCACCATTGTGGCTCTGGTGGGCTTCACCCATCCCAATCCGGAAATCTATGCGGTTACCGTCGAGGTCATCGGCTATTTCAATCAGAAGATGGGCTTTATTAACCCCCGCCGCGCTCCGGATCCCGGTGCCAAGGTTTTTCTGGCCTCCAATCGTCTGCTGAAATCAATTTTGAACAAACGAGATGAAACAGCCATTGGGGGTGCTCACTTAGGCAGCCTGTTGTTGCGCGATGAGGGAGCAGTGCCCGTAGTACTGGACGTCAAGGAAATGGTCAGCACCCATCTGGCCATTTTGGCGGGGACAGGATCCGGCAAATCTTATACAGCAGGGGTTTTGATTGAAGAGCTGCTTTTGCCCAAAAACCGAGCTGCCGTCCTCATTTTCGATCCCCACGGGGAATACCACACGCTGGCAGAAATGCAGTCCCACCCCAAGTTTTTTGGGGAAGATGGATACCGACCCAAAGTCAAGGTTCTTTCACCGCAGGAAATTAAGATTCGTGTATCTTCTCTTAACTTCTTTGATATTCTGACCCTGCTGCCGGAAACCAGCGATCGGCAAAAATCTTTTCTGGAAAAAGCCTTCCGCAGAACAACTCAATTTAACCCACTCCGCTGGACGATTCAGGATTTAATCGATGCCGTAAACGAGGCTGATTCCGCAGAGGATGGATCCCAAGGATCCTCAGCCGCCGCTTTGGAGTGGAAATTAGAACAGATCGACCGTTCTCCTTATTTCAGCAATGTAGAACATCTGGCCCCCAAAGACTTGTTTGAGCCGGGGCAGGTGACCATTCTACAAATGCACGAGATCAGCCAGGAAGAACAGCAGGTGATCGCCGCTGCCATCTTGCGCCAGGCCAACTATGCTCGCATCAATACCCACAAAGGCAAGATCCAGGCAGGGGACGAAAATTACTTGCCCTATCCCGTCTTTATTCTGCTGGAAGAGGCCCATCGGTTTGCCCCTGCCCACGAGCCTTCCCGTTGCAAACAGGTGCTGCGCACCATTCTCAGCGAAGGACGCAAGTTTGGACTGGGAGTAGGGCTGATCACGCAACGCCCTGGCAAGTTGGACTCGGATATTCTGTCTCAATGCATGAGCCAATTTTTGATGCGAATTGTCAACCCTGCCGATCAGGAAAATTTGCGCCACAGTGTCGAGGCTGCCGGACGGGATCTGTTACAGGAATTGCCCGCCTTGAGCAAAGGTCAGGTGATCATCTCCGGGGTGTGCGTCAATACCCCCGTGTTATGTAAAGTGCGGAAGCGTTATACGCAGCATGGCGGCGAAACGTTGGATATTCTCGGCCTCTGGCAAAGGCATTCCCAAGAGCACCACCAACGGGATCGCTTGGCCCAGTCGGCCCCTCTCAAACCGCGTCCTCAACCTCAGGTGGTGGATGGACTCAGCATTGATTAGCAATGGCCCAAAACTCCAACTGTGGCCTGATCTCAATCGCTGAATCTGCCAAATCTACAATCCGAAACCACTGCTTGATTGCAATACAATTCATTTCACAGAAACAAGTTTTGGGGCGAGCAGGATGAGGAAACAAGCCCTTTTGCCAGGTTTGCTGGGCATTGCCGTTGCGGTTCTGCTGGGATCCGGGCCTGCCTATGCTCAGTTGCGGCTGATCCCCGAAGCGGCGCGGCGGGTGTACGAGGCATTGCCGGATCTGCCGCTGGAAAACGTCTACACCCCCATTAACCCCAATGACGGCGGCCCTACGCCTGAGGAAGATACCTTGGTGCGGCGGATGATGGTTTACCATCTGCAGGTGGCCGGTCGCTCCCCGACCGACCGCTTTGACTGGCAACTGACGCTGGCGGACTATTTTGATGCCAATGAGCCAATCATCGCCCAACGGTATCCCGGTGCCGACCGCCTCACGGTCAACCCCTACGCCCAAGACAAAGCCGTTGTACAATCCCTGAACCGGCAACAGCGACAGGCCCTGCTGGAAGCCCTTGTGCTGGCCTTCGGTGGGGATCCCAACCCAACGCCCCTCTACATTCCCACCGACGGGGATCCTGCCCCTACCCGTCCCACCCCAGAACCTATGAAGCCCTTGCTGCTTCCCGGCAGCGGATCCGCTGACTTGCTCAGGCCCTAGCCGAGGTTTCCCGCTAACTCAAGGCTTGCCCGGTGTAGTTCTCAATGCAGCGCAGGAACAGCTCTACCCCAATGCCAAGGGCAGCCTCATCGAAGTCGAAGCGGGGGTGGTGGTGAGGGTAGTTCAGGCCCCTTTCGGGGTTGGCGGATCCCAGGAAAAAGTAGCAGCCAGGCACCTCATTCAGGAAAAACGAGACATCCTCTCCGCCCATGGTCATCTCTGGGATGATCCTCGCCTCTGGGCCAAACACCTGGCGGGCAGCTTGTTCCACCAGCGCTACCATAGCAGGATCGTTGCAAACCGCTGGGTAGCCCCGTTCGTACTGAAACTCGTAGGTGGCTCCGTAGGCTTGGCAAATGCCGGCAACGATTTCTTCCATACGTTTTGAGATCAAATCCCGCACTTCAGGGTGAAAACTGCGCACAGTACCCCAAATTTCTGCGCTTGGGGCGATAACGTTGAAGGCATCGCCGGCCCGGAAACGGCCTACCGTCACCACCGCCGGCTGCAGCGGATCCACATTGCGGGAGACAATGGTCTGCAAAGCATTGACAATGTGGGATCCCACCACAATGGCATCCACTGTTTGTTGGGGAAGGGCAGCATGTCCGCCTCGCCCGATCACCTGAATCTGAAAGCGGTCGGCAAAGGCCATCGAGGGGCCACTTTTCACGCCAATAGTGCCCAGAGGGCGATTATTCCACAGGTGTAGGCCGAGGATGGCTTCCACATCCGGGTTTTTCAGAACCCCCGCCTCCAGCATGGGCTTGGCTCCGCCGGGGCCTTCTTCGGCAGGTTGAAAAATGACCTTGACGGTACCCCTGAGGTGGTGGCGGTGCTGTTGCAGCAGCTTGGCGGTGCCTAGAGCAATGGCGGTGTGGCCGTCGTGGCCGCAGGCGTGCATGACGTTAGGGACAGCGGAGCAGTAATCAACTTCGTTAGCCTCGTGAATGGGCAGGGCATCCATGTCGGCCCGCAGCGCCAAGACTGGCCCCGGCTCTTCTCCTGTAATGGTGGCTACAATGCCAGTGTGGGCAATGCCAGTCTGGTGCGGGATCCCCCAGCTTTTCAGGCGCTGGCTGATGTAGGCGGCGGTTTGCTTCTCCTGGAAGCCCAGCTCAGGATACTTGTGGATGTGGCGGCGCCAGGTCACCAACTCGGGTTGTAAAGCTCGAACAGCAGGGCGAAGTGCGGGAAAGGACATGACCTGAAAAACAAAAAAACAAAAATGTCTTGGAAAACCTTCACCGATGGCCAGTGTTGGTTGCATGCAGTTGCCTGTCGATTTTGCCCAGTATGGCATTGCTGAGGCTGCTTTCCGCTCGGCGTCGAGGTGGACATCTAGGCCCACTGGGATCCGGTTTCCGGCGGCAGATCCTGCCAACGGCCCGGCCCCACTGCTTGCAAAGCCTCTTGCAAGGAGATCGCCCCTGAGTAGAGGGCCTTGCCCAAAATGGCCCCTGTCAAACGGGGCAAGCTCAACAAAGCCAGCAAATCGGTCAGCGAGCCGATCCCTCCCGAAGCAATTACAGGCACTTGAGAGACGGCTAGGATCTGGCGCAGCTGTTCTAAATTGGGCCCGGCCAGGGTGCCATCCCGGCCAATGTCGGTGTAGATGATGCCGGCGACGCCCTGTTCCCCCACCCGTTGCACCAATTCGGTGGCCCGCAGGGGAGTGGTGCTCAGCCAGCCGCGGGTGGCCACTTGCCCCTGCCGAGCGTCGATCCCCACCCAAACCCGACCGGGCAAGGCTTGGGTCATCGCCTCCAGGGTGTCGGGATCCTCTACGGCTAGGGTGCCAACGATCACCCGATCCACCCCCAGCTCCAGCAACTGCCGCGCCCGTTCCAGGGATCGGATCCCACCTCCCACCTGAATCGGGATGGCCAGTTGGCGCACCAGGCGCTCGATGGTAGGCAGGTTAATCGGATCCCCGCTTTTGGCTCCGTCCAGATCGACCACATGCAGGCGAGGAGCACCCTGTGCCGCCCAAGCTTCGGCCTGCTGGATGGGGTCATCGGCCACCTGTTCCGCCTGGGCGTAATCCCCCTGGTAGAGGCGCACGGCGTGGCCCTGGAGAAGGTCGATGGCGGGGATCACCTCCAGAAAAGCAGTTGAGTAAGGCATGATGGGATCCCTTGAGGGGCTTCTCCAGTATCGCCTGGGAGCGGCCTTGCTCCAGCGGAGATCTGGATCTCTAGACCCTAAAGTGCTCCACACCGCTGACGCGATGGGAGAACATCCTGAGATGACTATGAACGCGCGCCAACTGGCTCTGTTGGCTCTGCAGAAAATCGAGCGCCAAAACGCCTATGCCGACCTGGTTCTGGGGCATTTGTTGGCCAACAGCAGCCTGATCCCCGCCGACCGGCATCTGGTCAGCGAGCTGGTGTATGGCATTACCCGCCGTCGCCGCACCCTCGATGCCTTGATCGATTGCTTTGCCCAGCGTCCTGCCCACAAGCAGCCCCCCGATTTGCGACTGATTCTGCATCTTGGCCTCTACCAACTGGCTTTTTTGGATCAGATCCCGGCCAGTGCTGCCATCCATACCAGCGTGGAATTGGCCCGCCAGATGGGGCTGGGATCCCTGACAGGGGTGGTGAACGGCATCTTGCGCGCCTACCAGCGGCAAGTGTTGGATCAGCCAGAGAAGGATCCCCTCAAGCCCCTCGAGGACACTCTGCCAGCCGACCCAATTCAGGCTTTGGGGATCCGGCACAGCTTTCCCGACTGGTTGGTGAGCCTATGGTGGGAGCGCCTGGGGCCGGTGGAAACGGAGCAGTTGTGTGCTTGGTTTAATCAGCCACCCCACCTGGATTTGCGGGTCAACCCACTGCGGGCAGATGTGAATAAAGTCATTCAAGCCTTGGCAGCAGCCGGGATCCCTGCCCTCCCCATCTCCGAGGTGCCGGGTGCCTTGCGACTTCAGGATCATGCTGGCGACATCACGGCCCTGCCCGGCTTTGCCCAGGGTTGGTGGAGCGTTCAAGATGCCAGTGCCCAGCAGGTGGTGCATTGCCTGGATCCCCAGCCAGGGGAGCGGGTGATCGACTGCTGCGCTGCTCCGGGCGGCAAGACCACCCAAATAGCCCAACACATGCAGGATCGGGGGGAAATCTGGGCTTTGGATCGCCACCCCCACCGTCTGCGGCGCCTGGAGGAAAATAGGCAGCGCCTGGGCTTGAGCTCAATCCGTCCCCTGGCCATCGACCTGTTATCCCTGAGCGCTGCCGCCGATCGCGTCAGCGGGACGGAGTCCTTACCCCCTGCCCCCTTGCCCCCCTGGCAGAGTGCTGACCGCGTACTGCTGGATGCCCCCTGCTCCGGCCTAGGCACCTTGCACCGCCATGCTGACGCTCGCTGGCGGCAGACTCCAGAGCGGATCCCTGAATTGGCCCACCTGCAAGCTCAGCTTCTGCAGGTGGCAGCCCGTTGGCTTAAGCCGGGCGGGGTGTTGGTGTACGCTACCTGCACGCTGCACCCTGCCGAAAACGAGGAGATCATTCAAGCCTTTCTCGACAGCCACCCCAATTGGGCTGCTGAAGGGGATCCCCTGCTCATCTGGCCCCACCGGCAGGATCGGGATGGATTTTTTATCCAACGGCTGCGTCGATACGGTTAAATAAACCTTCCATCGTGGTGCTTCCCAGGTGCTCCGAGCCATCAACCCTCAGCTTTCCTGAGGGAGAAAAGGATTATCTCCAAGCAAGAGACTGACTGTTGCCCCATGGTTTCTGATCGCGTTAGCGGGACGGAGTCCTTACTGCTGACCAGTCCGAAAAACCCCTGGATCCGCAAGTTGCGGCAGTTGCACCGCAGCAAAGGCCGGCGGGAACAGGGCGCCTTTTTGGTGGAGGGATCCCACCTCATCGAAGAAGCCCTGCGAGTTGGCTGGCCCCTGCAGGCTCTCTGCTACACGCTTGAGTGGGCTGAGCGTTACCCACAATTGCTGGCCAATCTGCCCAAGAGTCTACGGCGGCAGGCCGTCAGCTCAGAAGTCATGGCAGCGCTCTGTACCACCGAGTCTCCCGAAGGAGCTGTGGCCGTGGCCGTCAGTTGGCAGATTTCCTCTCCCCCCCTGTCCAAGTTACGTTTGGGCCTTGTGGTGGAAACGCTGCAAGATCCAGGCAATTTGGGATCCCTAATCCGAGTCGTGGCCGCCGCAGGAGCCGACGGCCTTTGGCTAAGCGCAGACAGCGTCGATCCCGAAAACCCCAAAGTCTTGCGGGCCTCTGCCGGCCAGTGGTTTCGCCGTCCGCCCCAAGTCGTGCCCGACCTAGCCGCCTGGATCCAGAGCTGCCGTTGCCACGGGATCCAAGTCTTGGCTGCTACCCTCTCCCCCACAGCAAACTGCTACTGGGATCAAGATCTCACCCGCCCTACCCTTTTTCTCCTGGGCAACGAAGGGGCTGGCCTGAGGGAAGCGACTATCCAACAGGCCGATGCCCAGGTGCGGATCCCGATGGCCGAGGGTGTCGAATCTCTGAACGTCGCTATGACGGGGGGGTTGTTGCTCTACGAGGCCCTGCGCCAGCGGCGATCTCGCTCAGGAAGCGCTCCCTGAACAGCTAGCTGCTCCCTCAGAACTCTTCCTCTACAAAGACCGCATCCTCATTCTCTTCCTGCTCTCCCTCCTCCATCGCTGCCGGCCGGCTGGCGGAAACCGTCACCCCCGCAGAAAGTTTCTCCCGCACAGCCGCTTCCACCTCCGCTAGGAGCTCTGGGTTTTCCTTCAAGTAGACAACCAGATTGTCCCTTCCTTGGGCAACATTTTCCTCCTTGTAGCTGTACCAAGAGCCGCGCCGCTTCAGAATGCCCATCTCCTCGGCCAGATCGATAATGCAGCCGATGTTGGAGATCCCTTGGCCGAAAATGATGTCAAATTCTGCCCGCCGGAAAGGGGGGGCAACTTTGTTTTTCACCACCTTGACCCGCGCTCGGATCCCGTATTCTTCCGCACCTTTTTTCAGGGTTTGAACGCGGCGAATATCTAGCCGCACCGACGCATAAAACTTAAGGGCATTGCCGCCGGTGGTGGTCTCCTGGGGGCCATAGCCTATGCCGCCAATTTTGGAGCGCAATTGGTTTAAGAAAAGAACGATGGATCCGGTTTTGCTGACATTTCCGGCAATCTTGCGCAGCGCTTGGCTCATCAGGCGCGCCTGCAATCCCACATGGGCATCTCCCATATCCCCTTCGATCTCAGCCCGGGGCACCAACGCTGCTACCGAGTCCACCACCACGATATCCACAGCTGCCGAGCGCACCAACTGATCGACAATCTCCAGGGCGGCCTCCCCCGTGTCCGGCTGGGAGATCAACAGGTTTTGAATATCAACCCCCAAAGCTGCTGCGTAAGTGGGATCCAGCGCATGTTCCGCATCCACAAAAGCTGCCGTTCCCCCTTGTTTTTGCACTTCGGCGATGGCATGTAGGGCAATTGAAGTTTTCCCAGAAGATTCCGGCCCAAAGACTTCGATAATCCGCCCTTTTGGGTAACCTCCGCCCAAGGCCAAGTCGAGGGTGATGGCCCCACTGGGTATGGTCTCCACCCGCATCTGGGTGGCATCTCCCAGGCGCATGATTGCCCCTTTGCCGAAATTCCGCTCGATCTGGCTTAACACCTGCTCCAGGGCTTTGCGTTTTTCTGACTTCAATTTGTCCGAGTCATCAGCAGTGTTCACAGCAGCGGCTTTCCGGGCCATAACCCGCATCCCCCCCAGGAGTCGTGGTGGAAAATCGAGCCTGCATTCTAACATTGTCGCCTTGCTCTGAGCGGATCCCTCTCCCTCCAACTGCAGTCAGCTCGTACCTTGCCTCGGTTCCTAACTCCCCTCTCCCTCTGGGAGAGGGGCTGGGGGTGAGGGCAGGTCTTCTGCATAGCCTTGCAGAGCGGGTAGAGTGGGCTAAAGGGATCTGCTCAGGAATGTCCCCACGGTCATGACTTTGGTCTTACAATCCCCCGGCCCGTTTGTGTTTAGTTGGGGGCCGCTCAGCCTGCGCTGGTATGGCTTATTGATCGGCCTGGCAATGGTGTTGGGCTTGCTCCTGGCTCGCCATCTGGCAGCTCGGCGTGGCCTTCCCCCCAGTTCCATGCCTGATCTGCTGGTGTGGTTGGTGGTTGGATCCCTGCCCTTTGCCCGTCTGTATTACGTGGTCTTTGAATGGGAGCGCTATCGAGATGGCCCTTGGTGGCAGGTCTTGGCCCTCTGGCAGGGGGGCATTGCCATTCACGGTGCCTTGATCGGCGGCAGTGCGGCGCTTTACCTGTTCGCCCGGCGGCACCAGCTGAGTTTTTGGTTGCTAGCCGATTGCCTTGTTCCCTCCCTCAGCCTTGGTCAGGGGATCGGACGTTGGGGCAACTTCTTCAACAACGAAGCCTACGGAAAGGTGTTGCCTCCGGATAGCCCTCTGTGGGTACAACTGCAGCTGCCTGATGGATCGCGCGTCCATCCCACTTTTTTGTACGAATCCCTCTGGAACTTTGGTCTCTTCGGGCTCCTGCTCTTTTTAAGCTACCGGCGCCAGCTTCCCCCCGGCACCCTCTTGGGCCTCTACCTGGTGGGGTACAGCCTGGGGCGCTTCTGGATCGAAGGCCTGCGCACCGATAGCCTCATGCTGGGATCCCTGCGGGTGGCGCAGGGGGTGAGCCTGTTGCTCATTGGAGCAGGCCTGGCCGCAATCTTGACAGCTCCCAAACGCGTTTCTGTTCACCCAAACGAGGCAACTTCCTCGCCTGGGATCCCCGCCCCAAAGGAGTTGTAAGCCATGGCCAGCGAACAGAATGAAGAGCTCTGGCAGCAAGCCTCCCCTCTGCTGCTGCCATCCGCCGCTGCTACCCAATCACTAGGGGCCCTCGTAGCTCAAGCCGCCCTTGGCTTCCTCGCCCCTTCAGGTCAACAAAAATCTCCCCCTCCCAGCCGCAGCCTCGGCTCCACTTCCGGCTTGGTCATTCTTCTCGAAGGTAATCTGGGCAGCGGCAAAACCACCTTTGTGCAGGGACTAGGGCAGGGCTTGGGGATCCCTGAACCCATCGACAGCCCCACCTTCGTGCTGGTGCAGGAATACCACACCGGACGGATCCCTCTTTTCCATTGCGATCTCTACCGCCTAGAGACCTCTTCTGCCGCTCGCGCCGGTGGGAAAGAATCCACACTCCTAGAAGACCTAGGGCTAGAAGAACTTTGGAGCCAAGGTGGGATCACCGCTATTGAGTGGCCCCAGTACCTCCGCCATCTGCCTGCGACCTACCTCTGGCTGCGCCTACAGCCCCATCCCCAGCAGGAAGGAGCCCGCCTTCTACACGTCAAGGGAAAGGGATCCCAGACTGGCCACCTTTGGCAGCAAGTTCTTTCTCAATTCACTCAGCAAAACCTCGAAGAAGGGATCCACTTCTCCTCCTGAAAGTACTTGAAAGCAGAAGAAAAAGTTGAGATCCCAAAAGACTTATGGTCATTTCGATTCCAACTAGGACACTGCACCCGCGCCTAAAACGTTGAATGTACGGAGCCAGAAGGCTCTTCTCAGCAGTTCAGTCGCTTCACCCCAGCCTAAAACGACTATAAGCTCAAGGCAAACAGCCAGAATTCAGCCAAAAGTCATCCTCAGGCCAAATCAAACAGCAGCACCTCAGCCCCTTCTTCACTGAAAAGGTTGAGCTCGCTTTCCCTAGCAATAGCCACGCCATCTCCTTCTCGCAAAAACAAGCCATCCAGGGTCACATCGCCCCGAGCTATCTGCAGCCATCCGTAGCGCTTCTCATCCAAGTGTCGGTGAATGGTGCGTCCCGGCTCAATCAACCCCGCATAGAGATTCACATCCTGATGCACAATCACGGATCCCTGGCGCCCATCTCGAGAGGCAACTAAACAAAACTCATTGGGATGCTCTGTCAAACCCGTCGCTTTTTGTTCATAGCTGGGCTGCAGGTTTTCCTGCTCCGGCAAAATCCAAATTTGCAGCAGATGAACCTCCTCATCTGCCGAGTGGTTGTACTCGCTGTGCCAGATCCCTGTGCCTGCCGTCATCCGTTGAATTTCACCAGGACGAATCACAGATCCCGTGCCCAAGCTGTCTTTATGCTCAAGGATCCCTTCCAAAACATAGGTAACGATCTCCATGTCCCGGTGCCCATGGGTCGGAAAGCCAGCACTCGGGCTGATTCGGTCATCGTTAATCACCCGCAAAGCCCGGAAGCCCATGTAGCGAGGGTCGTAGTACTCTCCAAAAGAAAATGAGTGGTAAGTATCAAGCCAACTGAGCTTGACATGACCCCTCTCTTCCCGCTTGCGCAAAGTCAGCATCACAGTTTCTCCGAAACCTGACCCTCGCAACCATCTTATTAACTCTGCAGTCAGAATGTCAATATTCAAACAGTTTTATTTCTTCTTTTCCCTGCTATTCTCGCCAAAAACTTGCCAAAAATTTTGGGTTGGATATCTTGACGGGGTGGTGGGGGTGGGGATAGGGTAGTAAAGCGCCACAAGGCCACCCAGCCCCGGCGCCCCAGAACCT
>NZ_JBSSDD010000019.1:0-19866 GCF_054060415.1 Thermostichus sp. OS-CIW-32
TCGCGTCAGCGGGACGGAGTCCTTTCGCGTCAGCGGGACGGAGTCCTTTCGCGTCAGCGGGACGGAGTCCTTTCGCGTCAGCGGGACGGAGTCCTGTCCTGTGGGCCGTCGGCGGTTGGCCCAGGTGTTGGTGCTGGGCAGCGGGCTGATGCTGCTTTTGGGTTGGGGAGAAGTGCTGTGGGGATGGCAGGGGCACTTCTTCTGGGGGCCGGTTTGGATTACGGGGGTTGCCGGGGGAGAGCGACCGGCGGCAGCCTTCACTTCCCCCAATACGCTGGCCATCTACCTGGTGATCCACCTGTGCTTGGCAGCAGGGCTGTGGCTGGATCAGGCCGACAAAGACTGGCCGAGGGTGGTAGGGCTGGGAGCTGTGTTGGGGCTGGGATCCCTCTTGTTGCTGCTGACAGCCTCTCGCAACGGCTGGGGAGTGGGGGGGCTGGCGCTGATGATGGGGCTGGCCCTGCGGCGCTGTTGGTGGGGGATCGGGATCTTGGCCGGTCTGGGATTGGCCGGTTTGGCCGCTGCTTGGGATTGGCCGGGCTGGCGGGCCGTAGTGCCCCGATTGATTTGGAGCCGTCTGGCAGACACCTTCGATCCTCAAGCGCTCTACTTTAGTTCCACCGCCAACCGGCTGGATGCTTGGCAATTCGCCCTGCAGATGGCGCGAGAGCGGCCTTTGACGGGCTGGGGCTGGCAGAGCTTTGCCGCCCTTTATAATGCTCAGGAGCCGCCGGAGCTGCTGGGCCATTGCCACAATTTGTACTTGCACCTGGCGGCTGAGGGTGGGATCCCGCTGTTGCTGGGCCATCTGATCCTGTGGGGCTGGATTTTGGCGCGGGGATGGCAAGCTTGGCGGCGCTCGCAAGAAAGTGTCCTGCTGGGGATGCTGCTGGCCTTGACGGCATTTTTTGCCTCAGGGCTTTTGGACGTGGTGATGTTGGATGGCCGCATTCACCTGCTGGTAACCTTACTCTTGGGGGCAGTTTGGGGAGCCAGCCTTGAGCGGCAAAGGGACTCCATCTCCGGCAAAGAGCAAGCCCAGAGAGGTTACCGTTGAGTGCTGCAATGGGATATCCCTTAGCTGGCAGTGAGCCCGGAGTCCATCAGTTGCTCACCGATTTTTGCGACGCGGAAGCAAGCTACAGCCAAGGGGCAGTTTACCTGTAGAGGGTCTTTGCGGTGAACCTGTACCGAGATGTGCTGTGGCCTCTTCTTTTTTCTGGGCTGAGAGCTGATCCAGAAACGGTCAAGATGGCCCTGCTGCGCGCCTTGCACTGGATCGATACCACCCAGGCCACCGGGATCCTATCGGCTCTGGAGCGACTGTTTTGCTACCGGGATCCCCGGCTATCGGTGTCGCTGTGGGGCCTTACCTTTCCCAATCCCCTTGGATTGGCTGCGGGCTTCGACAAAGATGGCCTGGCTCTGGGCGTCTGGCCCAGCCTGGGGTTTGGTTTTGTAGAGGTGGGCACCGTCACTCCTCAGCCCCAACCGGGCAACCCCAAACCTCGCCTGTTTCAACTGCCCCAAGATCGCGCTGCCCTCAATCGCATGGGCTTTAACAATCAAGGGGCGGCGGCTCTGGCGGAACGGTTGCGCCGGCTACAGCAACGTCCCATCCCCATTGGAATTAACCTGGGCAAAGCCAAAATCACCCCCCTGGAAGAAGCAGCTGCCGATTACCTGGCCAGCTTCCGGCTGCTCCAGGAGCTGGGGGACTACTTTGTGGTCAACGTCAGCTCCCCCAACACGCCGGGGCTGCGATCCCTGCAGGCTGCTGAGCAACTGGAGCCCATCCTATCTGCCTTACAGCAGGAAAATCAGAAGCGAAAACCCCTCCTGGTGAAGATCGCTCCCGATCTGGACTGGCCCGACATTGACAGCATCCTGGAGCTGGCCCAAGACCATCAACTGGCCGGGATCGTGGCCACCAACACCACCCTCCGCCGCGATAACCTGAAAACCCGTTTCCTGCCTGGCCGCGGGATCCCCTTCGCACCAGCGGAGTCTAGGCCAATCCTTGCAGAAGCCGGCGGGATCAGCGGTGCCCCCTTGCGGGAGCGTTCCACCCAAGTCATCCGCTACATCCACCGCTCCACCCAAGGAAAATTGCCCATCATCGGAGTGGGGGGCATCTTCACCTTGGCCGACGCCTTGGAGAAACTGGAAGCGGGAGCCAGCCTGCTGCAGGTCTACACCGGCTGGGTTTACGAAGGGCCGGGGATGGTGCCGCAATTGCTCCGAGGCCTAGCCCGCTCTTCTCCCCCCAGCCCTGATGTTACACTTCCCCCAGAGAATACCCCTGTGGGTCAGATCCAGGCGTAAGATCGTTAGGGATCCCTGAGGAAGCTTGCCGGTGAACCTGCTGCAACACCTCTTCAAAACCCCCCATCCGGTCATTGGGGTGGTTCATTTGTTGCCGCTGCCCACCTCACCCCGTTGGGGGGGGGACTTGGAATGGGTGATCGCTCAGGCAGAACAGGCGGCTACCGCCCTGGCTGCAGGGGGAGTAGATGGGATCCTCGTCGAGAACTTTTACGATGCCCCCTTTGCCAAGGATCGGGTGGACGCAGCGGTGGTCAGCGCCATGACCGTCATCGTCCAGCGGCTGAAAACCTTGGTCTCGCTGCCGGTCGGGATCAACGTCTTGCGCAACGATGGCTGCAGTGCTCTGGCAATTGCCGCCTGCGTGGGGGCGCAGTTCATCCGGGTGAATGTGCTCTGCGGGGCGATGGTGACCGACCAAGGCATTATCGAGGGGAATGCCTACCGCCTGCTGCGCTATCGCCGGGAGCTGGGGGCTAACATCAAGATTTTCGCCGATGTGCTGGTGAAACACGCCCAACCCCTAGGTCCCATCAGTCTGGATGCGGCCATCACCGACACGGTGGAACGTGGCCTGGCCGATGCCATCATCCTTTCCGGCTGGGCCACCGGCAAGCCACCCCTGCTCGAGGAGCTGGAGCTGGCCCGCAAAGTTGCTCCTCAGGTGCCGCTGCTCATCGGCTCGGGGGCTACTGCTGAAAACATCGGCAGCCTGATCCGGCGGGCAGATGGAGTAATTGTGGCCAGTTCTCTGAAGCGGTCTTCCCGTTCCGCAGGCATGCCGGCAGGCTATTCGGATCCCTTTCCCATGATCGACCCGATTCGGGTGCGGCAGTTTGTGGAAGCACTGCACCTTGGGATCCGCGAGCGGGCCTCCAACCATGCTTGTCTGGCCGCTCCCGGTTCTGGTTCCAACTAGCTGTTGGCGCTAAGATTGGGATCCGACTACAATGGGCGATTCCTCTTTAGCTATGCCATCCCTTGATCTGGAGGGCTTGGATTCTGCGTACCACCCTTCTGGTTCAGCAGAAGAAGCCTTTTGGAGCTCTGTTCCGGCTCGGACTCCCCGCATTTGGGTTGTCGATGATGACCCAGTAGTCCGTCGCTATATTGTCGATGCTCTCAAAGGCTCTCAGTACTACGTGGAAAGCTGGGAAAGCGCCCGAGCAGCTTGGGATCCCTTGCAAAGCTTGGAAGAGAACGAGTGGCCCGACATGGTGATCTGCGATTGGGTCATGCCTGAGATATCGGGGGTAGAGTTCTGTCGCCGTCTCAGGGGATCCGCCGCAGGGCAGTTTGTCTATTTCATTTTGCTCACGTCCCGTTCTGAAGTTGAGGCTCGGGTAGAGGGGCTGGATGCGGGGGCGGATGAATTCATCACCAAGCCGGTCGATCCCGAGGAGCTGCGAGCGCGGGTGCGGGCAGGGCTGCGCCTCCAGCGGCTCACCCAAGCTTTGGCCCAGGCCAACCGGCAGTTGCGAGCCCGCAATGAGTTGTTGGAGTCTTTGTCTTTGACGGATCCCTTGACCGGGGCGTTGAACCGGCGAGCTCTGGATCAGGCGCTGCCCCATTTGCTCAAGCAGGTGGGGCCCCGCGGGGAGGCTCGCTACCGCTATCTCTGCCTGCTGATGATGGATGTGGATCATTTCAAGCAGGTCAACGACAGCTACGGCCACTACATCGGCGACTGTGTGCTGCAGGCCATCGTCGGGCGGCTGCAAAATCAACTGCGGCCTTCCAGCCTGCTCTACCGCTACGGTGGAGAAGAATTTGTTTGCGTTACGCCCGGGCTTAGCCCCCCCCGCTGCGGTCGCTACGCAGAGTCTCTGCGGCAGGCTATCGCCAAACGGCCCATTGACATCTCCCCCAAGCGCAGCCTGCCTGTTACCATCAGCATCGGTGGGGTCGTGCTCAGCGAAGACTACTGCCCAGAACCGGAAACCGCCTTGCAGCAGGCGGATAGCGCGCTCTACCAGGCCAAGCAGGCAGGGCGCAACCGAGTTCACATCCTCACCCCAACCCCAGAGGTTTATCTGCCCTCTTCCAGCGGATAGCCAGAGGCCACTGCCAAGGCTTCCAGAGAGCGAACGCCTGTGTAGGTGCGGCCATTGATGATCCAGGTGGGATAGCTGGTGATCCCCGCTTCTGTACATTCTCGAGCCTGTGGAGTGCCGGGGCCGTTGGGGGAGCACTCCACGTAGGGCACTTGCTCAAAAGCCGATCCGAACAGCTCCTTTTGTTCTTGACAATGGGGGCACCAATAGGCCCCGTACATAGTGCCGCCGATCTGCCGCAGGTGGGCTGCTAACCCTACCGCCAGGGGGCTAGGCGGGGGAACTTGGTTGGCGTACACCCCAATCGTGGTCACCAACGTGAGAAAGGCCACCAGAATGTAGCTGAAGGCCAGCTTGCCCCCATCCAGCCAGCGGTGGCCCAGCATGGTCACCAGCCATAGCCCTGCCACCAAGATGATCGCGGTGGTGCAGTACATGCAGAATTGCCGTAGCACTGCCACCATCAGGTAAAGCATGTACATCTCAAAGGCGGTCATGGCGGAAACCAAGCCAAACAGGGCCGGCCAGCGCCACCGCTTCACCAATGGGAGCCCATCCGGCAGCACCGCCAGCGCCAAGACTCCCAGAAACCCCAGCAGGCCAACAGCCGCTGTCGGGATCCCCAAAAACTCTGCCCAACGGCTGGAGAGCACCAAGTCACACCCCCCATCCCCCGTGCAGAAAGCGGCAGGTTGATCGGTCAGCTTGGTGTAGGTGAGATAGGCCGTCAATAGGGATCCCAGGCTGGCCAAGATCGCCAAGATCAGACGGGAATGGCGCTGCAGCCAGGTCTCTTCTTGGGCTTTGAGTTTGAGATAAGAAGCCATGGAGTTTCAGGGGTTTCAGCAGTTGGACACCCCCGATTATAGTGGGGTGGAGCTGGGCTCGTCCGTGGGATCCGACGCAGAAGAGCGCACCTGGGCGGCAAACCTGTCTCCCAGCGGATCCAGCTCCCATAGGGATCCCAGTTTGGAGTCGGAGATAGGCTGGTCGCAGAGGCCCCAACGGCGGCGGAAGTAACGGGCCAGATCTTTTTCTGCCAGGGCCAGGTAGACCGGGCGACCATGAGGGCAAGTGTGGGGATTGGCGGTGCGCTGCCAAGCTTCCAACAGCTTTTGCATCTGCTCCAAGGTCAGCGGGATCCCATTGCGCAAGGCCCCTCGACAGGCCACCGCCACCTGGGCTGCCTGCACATCTTGACAACGGCTGAGCTCTAGCAGGGATCCCTGTACCTCTTCCGGATCTTCCGACCCTAAAGCCAGAGGGATGCGTCGAATGAGATGGGTATTGGGGCCAAAGGGTTCTGGCTCCAGCCCCAACTGCTCCAACCGCTCCAGGGCTTGGGGCGATAGTCCTTGCAGCGTTATGGGCGTCGCCGGTGCTACCAGTTGCCAATGCTGCCGGATGTACTCATAGCGAACTCGCTCGTGGGCCAGGTGCTGCTCCACCAGCCATAGCCCCTGGGGGTGCTCTGCCAAGATGTAGGTCCGATGCAGTTGGGCCAGCGCCTTGAGGGGGGGCAGGAGAGAAGTTGGGCGGTCAGAGGGAGGAAAACGGCTCTGGAGATCGGGCGAGACTCGATAGACCACCTTGGCCTCGCTGGCCCGGATCAGATGCACAGAGCGGCGGCTGGCCTGCTCGGATCCCGATTGCAGAAGGGAGTGCAGGTGTTGGCGCAACTGCTCCTGGCGGGCCGTCAGATTCTCCAGGTAGAGCTCGCTTTTGGCAGGATGACGGTTCCAATCCACCTGCTCTGGGGGCAGGCGCAGGTGAACAACCACCAGTGGATGACGGTGGCGAGGCAACGCGTGGTGAAAAACCGACTGGATCAGCCGTTGCCAGTCGGGCATCTGCACAAACCGTCCGTTTACGGCCACACGGATCCAATCGGGGTGGGGGCGATGCAGGCGATCCGGCAGGCCCAGCACCACTTCCCAATCGCTATCCCCATCCTGGATCCGCCGATAGCGCAGATCCGTGGGATCCACCTGCGGCAACACCTGCAGCAGCAGATCTTGCAGAGATTTTCCCGGCCAGAGGCTGAGCAGCAATTGCCCTTCCTGATGCACCTGCCAACTGACCCAGGGATGGGCTAGGGCCGCATTTTGCACCAGGGTCAGGAGCGGGCGAGTTTGGGGCAAGGCCCGACGGCGCAGAGGCCAGTCGGCAAACAAATCCGCAACCGTGACCACCGTTCCCAAGGCAGTGGCTGCCGGCTGCTTGTGGATCAGCTCCCCCTGTCGGTCGTAGGCGGCCAGCCAGCCGTGAGCATCAGAAACGTGGCGGGTTTGGATAGCCAGGGATCCCAGCCGGGCCAGGCTGTGCAAGGCTTCGCCCCGAAACCCCAGGCTGCAACCGTCCAACTTGCTGGTGGTGTGGCGACGGGCCACCTGCTCCAGCTCCGAAGCGGGGATCCCTTGGCCGTTATCGGCCACCCGCACCTGCCAGCGGCTGGGCCAGATCTCCACCTGAATGCGGGTGGCCTGAGCATCGAGGGCATTTTCCAGCAATTCTCGCAGAGCAGCCCCCAGCGAGTCGATCACCTCTCCCGCGGCCATCTGGGCGATCCGCTCTGGGTTCAGGGGTTGGATTTTGGACATGGAGTGAGTTGAGAAAGCAGACTCTCTTCCTGCCAGCTTGTCGCCAAAAGGCCAACAGCGCCGAGCTTTAGCTTAGCTCTCTCCCTCTGTTGCCAGTGGACAGCGCCTTGCCAATGGTTTTCATTAACTTCAAGGCTCCCCTCAGGCCAAGTGAAGGATTGAGGTTCCGCCTTCCTGCCCATCGGTAACCGCCAAGAACTTCGAGAAACTTCGAGAACAAGAGAGCTGAGCGGGTGGCCAGTCATAAGGAAACCTTAAAATCCCAAGGCCAGCCATCAGCCTCTACTAGGATTTAAATAGTAAAATTTCTCATTAAGGAGGAGATTATGGCAGCACAGCAAGCTCCGGCCCGAGAGCTATTCAAGGAGGCTTTTGAGAATCGCTACACCTGGGACAAAGACTTTCCTGGCTACCGAGCTGAGATAACCTACTTTCCCAAAGAAGGTGACAGCAGCCTCTCCTTCTCAGGAGTTGTGAGTATTGACCGCAACATGAAGATCGATGTTGCCGGCGTCGAGGACGAGGAGATCCGCCAGAAAATACGGGAACAGATGTGGGAAGTCATGGTGCATCGCGTTCGTCATTCCTTCGACGAGGAACACGGTGGCCACACCTTTGCCTATGGAGAGCCACAAAATTCAGACATCACTGAAGTTCTTGTTTCGGGCTTATCTTCTACCGATAGGTACTGGGTTCAGGGCAAGCACATTCAAATGGTACATCGCCATCTTGCCAATCGGACAATTACAGTCTCAGTTCAAGAGTTTTACGATACAGGTGAGGGCTACCTACCCACTCACTACACTGCTGAGTATTGTAGCCCAGGAACTGGAGAAAAAACTCAAGCAAAGATGATCTACGAAGATCGTTATCAAAAAATAGGTCGGTATTGGATTCTGGTTGAGAGAAGAATTTGGGAAGAGCAGGATGGCCAAAAAAGTTCATCCCCTCAACTTTTCCTCTTCTCTAATATTCGATTTTTCGAATAGCTGAGAAAAATAAGTTTTTCTTTGCGGCTGTGGGCATCTCTCATTATAGAAGGTGATGAGGTGCTCACAGCCAAGCTCAAAACAGATGGCCACAGGGTACAGCCTGTTAAGGACTCAAGGGGTACAATAGCAGCACTTAGCAAACCAACTTCGGAAGGAGGATGGATTGATCAGTAGTAAAGAAGTCTTCACTATCTGCTCCATGCTATATTTCCCAATTCTGCAAAGCTGCCGAATAAAATGCTTCAACACCGACCACATCATCTCAATGGGATTCAACTCCGGCGCATACACAGGCAGGTATAGGATTCGTGCTCCTGTCCCCCTAATCAATTCCTCAACTTCCCGACTCTTGTGGATATTTAAATCCTTCCTCGCATCTAGCTTCGGACATAGCTCGCTTCTCAAAAACTCCAAAAAGTCTCCTTTCTTCATCCCACCCTTGATGACACGACAGCCAACTACACCTCTCAAGGAAATAGCTCCAATAACCGTATACTTTTCACCCTTGTATCTCTGACGATAATGATAAGCCATTTGACCACGTAAACTCCGAGATACTCTCCGCTCCATTCCCTCCCAGACTCCCGTCTGGTCGATGGCAATCAAATCCTCCGCTGGAATATTCCTGACTTCTTGACTATAAGCTAGTCGTTCCCTTTGCACCTCCTCTTCTTTGACTTTTGCACTGCGGTAGGTCTTTTTTTTAGAGTCATTCCTTGCTTTTTCAAGAAATTATGTATCGTGACGATGCTTACATTGATTCCTAAGCGCTCGCGCAACAGTTCTTGATACTGCCACAGGTAGAAGTCTGGGTGTTCTGTAATAATTGCCATCACTTCCTGCCGATGTTGTTCCAAAATGCCCACTCGCTTGGTGCCTGCTTTCTTAGGGGCTAAATCTTGAGTTTGTTGGTACTGTCGCACCCAGCGGTGTACTGTTCTTTTGGTAACCATGAAGCGTTTAGCTACCTGGCGGATGGAGGTGTTACCTGCCTGATAGGCTGCTACAACTCTTTGCCGCAAATCCAAAGAATGAGTCGGCATTCCTTTCTCTCCTTCCTCTTGAATACCTGTACCCTATTTTAAATTAAAAGGCTGTATCTTTTTTGGAGTTACCTATGTCTAAGCTGGACTCAAAAAATGCACCTGGACACCAGGTACTGGCTGCGGCAGGTAAAAAGGCACTTCGACCGGGGGGCTTTGGCGCTACCGAACGGCTCTTCAAGTTTGCCGAGTTCCGTCGAGGAGAAACTGTGCTGGAACTTGCCTCAGGCCTTGGCTACACGGCTATTCGATTGGCAAAGCGCTATGGCATACATGTTACCGGCATTGAGAAAAATCCAGATAACATTGCTCGCACTCGCGCTAATGTTTCTGCAGCAGGGCTAGCCGGCCAAGTTGAGATCCTCGAGGGCGATATCTTTCACCTAGATCAAATCGATCAGAAATTTGACTATGTCTTGGCGGAAGCTATTTTAACAATGCAGTCCGATGCAGGAAAATCTAAGATTTTGTCAGGGATTTACAATTGCCTCAAGCCAGGGGGTAAGTTCCTCAGCCATGAGCTGCGAGTTGAGGGATCCAACAGCGACGCTATCCGCAAGGAGTTATCCTCCGTAATCCATGTCAATGCCAATCCTTTATCTACTGACAGCTGGCTTGCAACTGTTCAGCAAGCAAATCTTACGGTTGTCCAGTATGCCACCGGCCCCTTAACTTTGCTCAATCCCGTTGCTATTGCTACAGAGGAAGGATTGCCGACGCTCTTAACTATGGTGTGGAATGTGCTTACACGTCCTGTAATCCGGCAGCGGATCTTATCTATGAAGCAAATCTTTAGCCGATATCGAAATAACCTAGGCTACATCATACTGATTGCCAAGAAGGAGGCTTAATGATGTCTCTTGTCTCCCCTGAGTCACCTTTTTTGCAGCTCAAAGATCACATTGCTTATTCTGTGGAAGGAGTTCTCAGCAAGATCATTTGGAAAAGTGAAGTCTGCCAACATACTCTTTTCTGTATGGCGGGAGGCACAAGTATTTCCGAGCATACCTCCACAAGGGACGCTACTCTCCACGTCATTGAAGGAACTGGAGTCTTAACCCTTGCAGGTGAGAAGATCTCTCTATCTCCGGGCATATTTGTCTTAATTTCGGCAAATGTTCCCCATGAGTTAGAAGCCACTGCTGACCTTGCTTTTGTTCTGACTTTATCAAAGGCAAGTTAAGAACGCCGCCTTTTACTCAGCCAGCCGCTTAACATCGCCAAAGCAAACATTCCCAGCAAAGCAAAGCCCAGCAGCCACCTTCCCTGCTCTAGGATCCCTGCCCCCAGAGCCACTACTGGGGGTGTAGAGACGGCAATGCCCAAAGCTAGGGCGAGAAGAAAGTTCTGCCATTTTATTTGGGTTAGGCCGGCGGCGTAGGCGACAAAGTCGAATAGGCCCGTCATTAAAAAACCAGCTGTAAGAAAAATATTGTTTTCCAGATAGTTAGCTGAAAGGGCATCGACTTTGTACATCCATTGTCGCCCAACTACTCGCTGTACTAGGTCTCTACCAAACTTTCTGGCTAGGTAGAAGTTAAGTGTACAAGAGATAAAATCAGCAATTGCAATGTAAAGGATTCCCGATCCAAATCCAAAGAGGGCTCCTGCCAAGATGGAGTAAAGGGTGCTGGGTATGGCAGGAATAATAATACTCAGGGAGCGTAATCCAATCAGGGCAAGGGGTGCCCAGGGGCCTAGTTTTGCTATAAATTCTCGAGTTGCCTCTGGATCTAAGCGACGGGCCAGCAAGATGGCAGCTAACAGGACAACAAGCAACAACAGCAGTGAGAGGATGTCTTTCCTTTTTCTGGAATTGATTTTGCTGCTAGAGGACAAATCCTCTGAGGGGGTAGGGGACGATCCTACTGACTCGCCATCTGCTGACTTGTCAAAGGTAGTGCCGGGCGGATAATAGAGTTCATCCTTCAGGATCCAACCTGTTTTCTGTTGCAGATAGGCATGTGTGCTCAAGCCCAGACGCTTTGCCTCGGTGGCAACAGCCTTGTAGTCTAAGCCCAATAGCTCGCAGAGCTCTTTTTGTCGAATACCAGAAGGTGGCTGCATAGGGCAAAAGATCTCTACTTTCTCTGCTAGATGCTTAAGGTTTCCGAGGGATGCTCGAAGTAGGCATGATTTTCATAAGGCTTGTTTTGCTAGTGTAGAAGGTGTCATGTATTTTGCTTTTTAGAGGTTGATAATGATCTTGTGTATTGGCGATGTTCTTAGTTTAGCAGAATTGCAACAGATTCTGTCCCTCATAGCCGATGCTGAATTTGTGGATGGTGCTCTGACGGCAGGCTGGAATGCCAGGCTTGTCAAAAACAATAGGCAAATGCCAAAGGGATCCCTTCAGCAACGGAAGATAGAGGAGATTATCTTGGCAGCTCTAGAGCGTAATTTGTTGTTCCAGATGGCTGCCCGGCCCAAGCTCATTCATTCCATTTTAATTAGCTGCTACGAAGCGGGAATGTCCTATGGCACTCATACCGACGATGCGCTGATGCTCGATCGGCATCAGCTGATGCGCACGGATATTTCCTTTACGCTATTTCTAAGTGCCCCTGAAGACTATGATGGCGGTGAGCTGAAGATCGAGAGTAGCGAGGGGGAGCAAGCCTACAAGCTGCCGGCGGGTGCTTTGATCCTCTATCCTGCTTCCACCTTGCACCGAGTTGAGCCTGTAACCCGTGGGATCCGCTATGCTGCCGTCAGTTGGGTTCAAAGCCTAATTAGGGATCCGCAAGAACGCGAGATCCTCTTTGATTTACAGACTGTGCGGCAGCAGATGTTTCAGGAATCGGGCAAGACACGCCACTTTGATTTGATCTCCAAAGTTTACGCGAACCTGCTGCGGAAATGGGCAGAGCTCTAGAGGGATCGAAGAAAATAGAGCAGGGCTTCTCTGTCTTCAGCAGCCATATTTTTAAAGATCTCGCGGGAGCGTTCAGCTTCTCCCCCATGCCAGAGAATGGCCTCCTCGAGGCTGCGGGCGCGGCCATCGTGCAAATAGCCGGAGGAGGGCAGAACTGTCTGCGACAAGCCGATGCCCCACAAAGGGGGGGTGCGCCATTCTCGGCCCGTGGCCTCGAAGTCAGCGCGGCCATCTGCTAGTCCTTCGCCCATGTCATGCAACAGCAAATCGGTGTAGGGGTGGATGACTTGGTTGGCCAGGGCAGGGATCTCATGAATGCCGGTTTGTAGCTCTGGTCGGTGACACTTGGCGCATTGGGCTTGGACGAAGAGCTTTTCCCCTCGCTGAACTTGGGGATCCTGCCAAAGGGCGCGGCCAGGCACGGCCAGGGTTTGCACGTAAACGGTTGTCGCTTGGAGAGTGGCCTCGTCGATATCTTGGCTGCCATCCGCGGCCGGAAAAAGAGGATTCGTGACACCCATGTCGTTGGCGTAGGCGGCCGCAGTTTGTTGCCTGAGGTTGGGGGTATTGGCTTTCCAACCAAACCGTCCCAGCACCAGACGCTGCTGCTCTTGATCCCAAACCAAGTTGGGGCGGCCAGAGATGCCATCCCCATCGGCGTCGTCAGGATCGGCTGCTGCCAGGATCCTAGAAGCGGGAACGGCCTCCAGTAGGCCCGCTCCAAACACCGGCTGGGGGATCCGCAGGGAGATGAGGACAGGATCGATGGGCGATCCCTCCAGAGTTAACAGCTTTACAACAGGAGAACGCAGCCTGTAGGGAGTTCCGTCGGCGTACTCTCTGGTCTGCTCTACCCAGTGCAACTCCACCTTGGCCTCTGGCCGATAGCCCCGAACGGCCTTTTCTTGAACCTGCGTGCCGATGCCGGCCACAGGGGGAGTGTTGCTATGAGGAGCAATGGCCTCCCATCCAAAAGGCTGGGGATCCCCGCTTCTATCCAGGGATCCAACCTGGCTGACTCTGACGACCCGCTGCCCCTTGTCAGGAAAACCTCGGCCGTTTTTAACATGACAACCGGCGCAGGAGTTGTTGTTGAACAGAGGCCCAAGGCCGGGGTTAACAGGCGCCGGAGCGGTGACGAAGCGAGCCTCAAAGGCGATGTCCCCCAGGGCATGCAACCTGGCCCAGCGGGGATCCAAGTTGGGAGCCGGCTGCTCGTAGGCTGTTGAGGTGCGGTTCCAAAGGGTTGTTTCGCCACCCGCTCGAGGGGGCAATGGCTGGGATCCCTCTGGGGCAGCGGGGAAAGCCAGAAAGCTCGCCGCCCAAAGAGAGGCCAATCCCAGCATGAAAATCTGGAGAAGACGACGCATCGGCTATCAAAATATCGGCAACTCAGCTCTTTTGGGACTTTCTTACTACTGCAGGAGCGGCACAACTTCCTGAGCAAAGCTGTCGAAAGCGTCTTCAATTTTTTCCATAGCGGCAGTAATAGATCCACGGGCATTGGCATCGCAAAGGCTTTTTTCGATAGGGGCAGGGATCCCCTGGAGAGCCGCCGCCGCTGCTTGTAACTCCGACTGAATTTGACTATCCAAATTGGGATTGATGTCCCGGACAAATTGGCTCAGGCCACGACCTTTTCTATCTCTAAATCCGCCCAAGTAAGCATACTGAACGCTGCGCACATTGGCCTGGAACTCCGGCAGCGAATGGTGGGCAAAGCGACTTTCCAGCAGAAAAGGATTTTGCTGGGCGAAGGCTTCGCCAATTTTGACCTTGCCCAGCTCGTCCAACATGCCGAGAATACCTTGGGCTATTTCTTCAGCAGCAGCTTGCAGCGTGAGATAACTCTTGCTGCCCTCGCCGGCTTTTACCCATTCTTCGCGAAAAGCAGGCAGCCCTTGCACTCCCTCTGTCCAGCTTTTGAGCAGCTTTGCCGCCGTATCCGCCAAAACTGGGCCAAGGGCAGCCAAGTACTCCCGATCCCGCTCGGTAAAGTCTTGCAAAGACTTGTTGTTATCCACGCCAAAGAGCAAGAAGGCCACGGCATGAAATCCCTTTTGCCCGCTTTCCAACTCGGCCACGGTCTCTGGAGTGAGGGGATCGCCGCTGTTGAGAACTTCCAGCACCTCCACCTCGTTCAGGGGCCATTCGTCCAAATCCGCATCCAGCCCCAAATAAGCCGCCGGCCCAAAGGCAAAAGCCTCGCTCTCCTCCCAAGTGATGCGGGCAACAGACCAAGCCTGGCGAGCCGCTTGCAAAGTCTGGGCATTGGGATCTTGCACGAAGGCCTGGATGGCCTGAGACAGGGCCTGGGTATCGGCGACCAACTGCTCATAGGCAGGGATCACCACCTGATCGGCAAAGTCGAGCAAAATCTGCCGATCCTGAAACCGCTGCTCAGGAGAGAGCACAACGGCTGGCCGGCGAGAGCCTGCCCCTTCTTCCCCACCCTCGCCGCCGCCATCCACCGGGATAGGCCGACACTCCGGGTTCATTTGAGCTGCCTGCTGAGGCGAAGCCTGGCTCAGGGCCGGTGGATCCCCGCCGCCCGCAGCCGAGGGATCCTTTTGGGTTTCCCCGCAAGCGGCCCCGCTGACCAGAACATAAAGCCCTATCCCCGTCCACAGCTTCAGATACCTCGACATCTCCTCCGACTCCTTTGCCCTCGACTTGGCCAACTTTGGCTTGATTGTAATCCAGCTATTGCGACTCAATCTTAAGAAGGGAGAGATTTTTATCACCGGCTGCCACCGGATCGCCCGGCTCGTCCCTCTGCGGGCCAGCTTCCATCTGCAGCTTCCCCAGGTGGGGCTATGGGCGGATACAAGTCCGACTCTTAACAAAACTTAACTCTAAAGACATTGATATTTGTTTGCAAGAAGCCTAGAGTAGGTCACAGCTCGCTGTTGAGATTTACTCTCAACAGTTGGTTACGTGTCTCGAAAGGATGTGTCCGTGCGGCCAGAGGCGGGCCTGGGGCAAGGTCTCTGGCCTTTTCCTAGAAAAGCTTGTTTAGAAACGCAAGAGGAGCGGAGATGACAGCGACGACACTCAAGCAAGAAGGGGGATCTAGCTCGCAACAACAGATCCCGTGGTGGGCGGGCAACGCCCGTTTGACCGATCTTTCTGGCCGGCTGCTGGGGGCGCATGTGGCCCATGCCGGGCTGATCGTTCTCTGGGCAGGGGCGATGACCCTGATCGAGTTGGCCAAGTTTGACCCCAGCCGACCGATGTATGAGCAGGGGCTGATTCTCTTGCCCCACCTGGCCAGCTTGGGGCTGGGGGTGGGATCCGGCGGGGAAGTCCTGGATACGGATATCTACTTTGCGGTGGGAGCGATCCACCTCATCAGCTCTGCCTTTTTGGGGTTTGGCGGCATTTTTCATGCCCTGCGCGGGCCGGCGGTGCTGGATCCCAAAGCCTTTCCCCTGTTTA
This sequence comes from Thermostichus sp. OS-CIW-32, assembly GCF_054060415.1. NCBI lineage: Bacteria > Bacillati > Cyanobacteriota > Cyanophyceae > Thermostichales > Thermostichaceae > Thermostichus > Thermostichus sp. OS-CIW-32. The sequence goes on from NZ_JBSSDD010000019.1 coordinate 15,328, forward strand.
GCTACGACTGGCAAGACAAAAACAAGATGACCACCATCCTAGGGATCCACCTGGTGCTGCTGGGATTGGGAGCCTGGCTTTTGGTGCTCAAGGCAGTGGTGTTTGGCGGCTTGTTCGACCCGGTGGCAGGAGAGGTGCGCCTGGTGTCTCCCAACTGGAACCCCTTTGGCCACCTGTTGGGCATAGAAGGGCGCCACTGGATCGCCGGGGTGGACACTTTAGAAGACGTGGTGGGCGGCCACCTCTGGCTGGGCTTGCTCCTGGTGGCAGGTGGGGTTTGGCATATCGCGACCAAGCCTTTTGCCTGGGCAGAACGGATTTTTATCTGGTCTGGGGAAGCTTATCTTTCCTACAGCTTGGGAGCTTTGGCCTTGATGGGATTTATTGCCGCCTATTTCGTTGCCGTTAACCCAGTGGTCTATCCCGAAGTTTTCTATGGGCCGCTGCTGCAGGTGGGCTTGGATCGCTATCCCTTCTTTGAGCAAGGGGGAGCTCTCACATCTAGGGTTTGGCTGGCCAATGCCCATTTTTGGCTGGCCTTTTTCTTCCTTCAGGGCCACCTGTTCCATGCCCTGAAAGCGCGAGGGTTCAATTTCCGTACCGGCAGAGTAGAACTTGCAGCGCAGCAGGCCTAACGGCAATCTAGCCATCTGATTTTGAGCTTTGCACTTGCAGTTTCGAGGTAGGAGCAATGGCAAAAGTAGGTCTATTTTTCGGCACTCAAACCGGAAATACCGAAAGAGCTGCCGAGATGATTCAAAAAGAGCTGGGCGAAGACAATGTAGATTTAATTGACATTGCCGAGGCCAACATTGAGGACTTTGAGAAGTACGACTACTTAATCATCGGCTGTCCAACTTGGAATATTGGGGAGCTTCAGGCTGATTGGGATGGTTTTTTCCCAAATTTGGATGAGATCGATTTTTCCGGTAAGACGGTAGCCTACTTTGGAGTTGGGGATCAGTTGGGCTATCCCGACAACTTTCAAGATGCCATGGGGATCCTGGCCGAAAAAATTGCCGAGCGTGGCGGCAAAAATGTCGGCTCCTGGCCTACAGAAGGCTACGAGTTCAACGAGTCTAAGGGAGTGGTTGACGGTGAGTTTGTCGGCCTTGCTCTGGACGAAGATAACCAACCAGAGCTGACGGAAAAACGAATTAAAGAGTGGACGGCTAAACTAAAAACGCTCTTCAATCTGTAATTCAAACCCGGCTTCTTAACTTGTCATTGATACTGTGGGAGTTTGTCATGACCGGCGCAGTTCTATCTTCATCGCCTACTTCTGCTGAGGGATCCCCTCAGGTCAGTTGGTTGGCAGGGAATGCTCGTTTGCTCAACCTATCCGGAAAGCTGCTGGGGGCCCACGTGGCCCATGCGGGGCTGATCATGCTGTGGGCCGGCGGCATGACCTTGTTCGAGGTGGCCCACTGGGATCCAAATCAACCTATGTACAGCCAGGGGCTGATTTTGTTGCCCCATCTGGCCAGCTTGGGCATCGGCGTCAACGCAGAAGGGGTGGTTACGGATCCCTATCCCTTTTTTGTCGTGGGCGTTCTGCACCTAATTGCCTCGGCAGTGCTGGGGGCAGGAGGGATCTTCCACGCCCTTTTGGGGCCGGAGGTGCTGAGCAAGGGGAAAACCTTTGCCGAGTTTTTCGGCTACGACTGGGAAGATGACGACAAGATGACCACCATCCTCGGCATCCACCTGCTGCTGCTGGGGCTGGGTGCATGGCTGCTGGTGGCCAAGGCTCTCTTTTGGGGAGGGCTGTACGATGCCAACCTGGGCCGCGTGCGGATCGTTGCGGATCCCACCCTCAATCCGCTGCGGATCTTCGCCTACTTGACGCCGCTGATGGGTCAGCAGGGCATGGCCGCCGTGGACAACCTGGAAGACCTGGTGGGGGGACACATCTACGTGGGCCTGCTCTGCGTGCTGGGGGGATGGTGGCACATAGCCACGCGCCCCTTTGCCTGGGCCAAGCAAGTCTTGATCTACTCGGGCGAAGCCTACCTCTCCTACAGCCTGGGGGCCCTGGCTTACATGGGCATCTTGGCGGCCTATTTTGTCAGCGTCAATGAGATCGCCTACCCTGCGGCTTTTTACGGGCCGCTGGGGCTGGCCGCTGACGAAAGGGGAATTGTAAGCAGCCGTACCTGGTTGGCTACAGCCCACTTTGTCTTGGGGATCCTGTTTTTGGCGGGGCACATCTGGCATGCCATCCGGGCGCGGGCGGCGGCCAGCGGCTTTGACTTCCAGCGCGGGGGCTGGGTGCGAGCCACAGATCCCCAGGTGGGCAACTTGGACACGCCGGTAAACCAGGGCGATCTCACCCTGCTGCTGCTGCAAAACCTGCCCATCTACCGGGAGGGCTTGTCGCCTTTCCTGCGCGGTTTGGAGATCGGCATGGCCCATGGGTACTTCCTGGTGGGGCCGTTTTACAAGTTGAGTCCGCTGCGGAATTCGGAGCAAGCCCTGACGGCAGGTACGCTGGCGGCCATTGGTCTGGTGCTGATCCTAACGGTTTGTCTTTCGATCTATGGACGAGTCTCTTTTCCGCGCTCGCGGCTGGTGGCGGTGGTGAACACCCCCTATGGAGAGGTGGCCTATCCGACGCCGGGAGTGCAACTGATGGCGGAATCGCAGGGATCCCCTCAGCCGGTGCGAGTACCGGCAGGATCGGAGGACTTGCCCGAAAACTTGCGCACCCGTGCCGGCTGGAGCCAGTTGGCGGGAGGGTTTCTGGTGGGCGGCGTTGGCGGTGCCCTGTTTGCCTACATGCTCCTGAACAGTGCGGACGTGTTGGCCCAGATTTTGCCTGGGCTGTGAATGAGGTTTGAGGCTCCCTGGTTCGGGGATCTGCAGAAAGGAGAGGGGTATTGTCCCCTCTCCTCTATCCAGATCGGCTCGGATCCTTTGGGCCGCATTTTCCAATGGCAATTGCACTGTTCACAATTGCATGGTTCAACCGCACTTTGCCGGTTGGTTTCTGGCTACTGGACTTTGTAGATCTTTTGTTTGGCTAGCAGCCTTGATGGTTTTAACAGTCGAGATGGAATAGCGAATATGAGTTTAAGCTCCGCTTCTGCGCTCGCTTTTGAGGCCCTGTATCTGGGCATTTCTCCCAGTCTCAAGCTCTTTGATCAGCCTTTATTAGGATCCCTGGGGAAATGCTTTCGGATAGCCTACTGGGAGTACCACCAAACCCAGGATGAGCCTTGTAGCCTGGAGACTGTAATCACGCTGCTATACGAATATCTCAAAGCTTGGGATCGACCCGTTCATCTTATCGGCCACGGCTTGAGCGGGGTGGCCGCTTATCTTTTTGCCTGCCGTTACCCACAGCGGGTACAGTCTCTGACCTTGCTGGCCGTGGGAGGTTGGCCTGCTACCACTTGGCATGCCCATTTCTATGTGCAGCGAAAAATCTTTTGCTGGAGTCGGGAACAACTCTTGGTGCGTATAGCCCAGAGCCTTCTACCTACTTCAGAACAGTGGCGAGCACGCTCACTCTCCTATGCTCTGGCTAAAGATTTGGATACTTCTCCCATACCTCACTCCCTATTTCAGGTGATAGCGATTCCAGCCCAGAAAGTGTCGGTGCCGATGTTGGTTTGCGCCAGCAAGGATGACCCCATTGTGGATCCTGCTTCGCTCGAGAAGTGGAGAAACCACCTAAAGCCAGGGGATCAAATGTGGTTTTGCCCTGGGGGGCGACACTTTTTTCATTATTCTTTTCCAAGTTTGGTCAATCTGAAAATAATGGATTTTTGGCAGGAATTGCGTAAACTTCAGCCCAGCATGGCTTAGGGCGGCTGGACTTTCGCGGGATGATAGAATGGCTACTCATCCAAACAGCAGAGGAGCTCCGTTTGCAGCTAGGGCGAAGCAGCCCAGGTGGAGCCCCTGACAACAGGAAAACGGGCAGGGGTGGAATGAGGCCATTGAGCTCCCGGTAAAATTGATAGAATAGGGCAAGCCCCCAACTTGGATAAGGAATGGGCTTGACCGCGGAATCCGCGACTATGTTCGACAAGCTGCTCTTTCCCATCGACAACTCGCGTGAGACCAGCCACGCCTTGCCCTTGGTGGCAGACATAGCGCAGCGCTACAAAAGTCAGGTGTACTTGCTCTCTGTACTGGATGCCGCGGAGCTGGACGCGGAGAGGGCGGAACAAGCTCGGCAAAACATCCACAACCTGCTCAAGCAAACGGAGTCTGGCCTGCATCAAATCGGCCTTAGCAACGTCAAGAGTGAGTATCGAGAGGGGAAGGTACCTTTTGTCATCTGTGATGTGGCAGACGAGCTGGAGATCAGCCTGATTGTGATGGGCTGCCGCGGCCTCACCCTCTCCGGAGAGGGGCAGAATAACTCTGTCAGCCACCGCGTGATCGATCTTGCCCCCTGCCCGGTGTTGGTCGTGCCCTGAGGAGAGGGATCCCATTGACCAAAAGGCGCGGCAAGCCCCGTCCTTCAGGGCAGGGAAGGATAGCGCCGACCGTAGCCGACGCCCTTTAAAAACGCAGTGCCGGCCATGT
>NZ_JBSSDD010000020.1:0-19284 GCF_054060415.1 Thermostichus sp. OS-CIW-32
GAAGTAGGGGATTCTCATGCGGACGAAGGGACTTGAACCCTTACGCCTTGCGGCACTAGATCCTAAGTCTAGCGCGTCTGCCGTTCCGCCACGTCCGCAAAACCTGCATGACCAACTGGTTACCTGCGCCAGCATTCCAGTTGGAGCCCGCCCACCTATGCTAACCCAAGCCGGCTCTGGCTAACCCGGCAGCTGGGCAACAGCAACCTTCAGATCATCTGTGGCGTCCAGAACCACCCAACCTTGCCCCACCGCCCGCTTCCACAGCTCAAAGTGGAGGTGCGGCCCAGTTACCGCTCCGGTCGCCCCCACATAGCCGATGACGGATCCCCGCTCTACCACTTCCCCCGGTGTTACAGCAACTTCGGACATGTGGCCATAGCGAGTGCGCCGACCGCCGGCATGCTCCAGCACAACGGTGATCCCTAGACCCCCCAAGGATCCCGAAGTGACCACCTTGCCGCTTAAAGAGGCCAAGATCGGCGTGCCCATGCTGGCCCCCAAATCCACTCCAGCATGAAACTCCGGCTCTCCGCGGATGGGGTGAATTCGCATGCCAAATCCAGAAGTAATCGGCACCGGGTGAGGTAGGGGGTAGAGCAGTCGTTCGTCACCTGCCGCCAGTTCAGGCAACCTTGGCGTTTGCGGTTCAGGAGCTTGGGGCTGGCTGGGATCCTCGATGCGAATCTCTTGGCCGGGGGCGAGAATGATGCGGCGACCGGAGCTGCGTTCCATCAGCACCACCGGCACCCCACTTTCAGGCTGAGCATGGGGAACCCGGTCATGGTTCTTCTGGGGCTCAATCACAATCTCACGGCCCATGACCGTCTCTGTGCGGGTTTCTGCCTCAAGGGTCGCAGGGCTGCCCTCTCGTAAAGGAATGGCTCCATCCAGCAGCAGGGCTGCCGCCCCAGGCGTGTCCAGGGCCGGTTCCACCACAGGCGGCGGGGGCAAAGGGGTTGGTTGGGTTTGGGCCAGCAGAGCAGTGGGATAAAACCAGAGCAGAGCCAGCCCCAGCTTCAGCCAAAAGCGCAGCCGCCGAGCTCGGGGGGAGAAAAGGCGCGCTGCCATAACCAAAAGCTTCATCACCGAGTTCAACACAGGCCACATAAAAAACACAAGAGAAATTACAGGCTATCGCCCGCCGGCATGTGATAGCTCAAGCGAACTTGGTCGGGTGTAAGCGTCAGAATGGATGGCTGCTGTTGCCAATGTCGCTCCCCCCGTGTTTGTACTCGCATCCTCCCATCCTCGGCAAGGCCCAAGATCGTGGGGCTTGTTTCCGGCCATTGAAATTGAATTTGTGGCCTAACCATCCAGGCTTCGTACTCTGAGCGAACGGGGGCAAATCCCCCTTGCAACCAGACGTGGAATCCCTGCTCCATCCCCTGCAGAACCCAGCCGGCAATCTCGGTGCGGTCGAGTGAGCGGTGCAGAGGGGATCCCAAAATTTGGGCTAAGGTGATTGCCCCAATGGGAACGGGGTTGTTGACATTCACCCCCACACCGGCCACCAACCCCAGCAGTTGCCCGCTCCCCCCAAAGCGGCTTTGCACCAGGATCCCCCCCAGCTTGAGCAGAGAATCCGGGCGCTGCTCGTCCACCACCACCAAATCGTTGGGCCATTTCAGCCGCAGCGGGATCCCAAGGTTTTGCCGTAAACGGCCCGCAATGCCCCAGCCCAAGGCCAGGGTCAGTTCCAGCAGCGAGTAATGCAAAGGCGGGGATCCCAGCCAAACGGACAGGTACAGCCCCCCCGGCTGCGAGTGCCACACCCGCCCATGTTGACCTTGCCCAGCCCGTTGGCGGGTGCTGACCAAAACTGTGCCCACCGGCAGCGGCTGTGGGAAGCGACGCCCCCAATCCAAGAGCAGCCGATTGGTGGAATCGGTCACCGCCACCTGCAGGAGATAGCGGCCCCACCGGCCCGTTCGGGATCCCAGCCGCGAGGGAGAAAGCATCTCTACCCGGGATTAGCTCAACACAATATCTTCCGCCGGACGCTGGGCCAGCCGCTTGAGGTTTTGGTAGCGCAACATGTCCAGCAGATCATTGCCCGAGCGCCCCTCCAGGCGGGCCTCCACATGCAGCGCCTGCCCCAGGGCCTCCACCGCCTGCAGCCGCGGGATCCCGCGCAACACCAGGCGATCCACCGCATAGGCGTCGGCAGCCAACAGACGGCGGTCATTGGTTTGGTCGCGGCGCAACTGCCAGAGGGCCAAGCCACTCAAACCCCCCGAAACGGTTGCCCCCACGGGATCCTGTTGTACGGCCTCGAAGATCAAGCTCAACCCCCCCAGAGCTGCTATGGCCAGGTAAAAGTCAATCTGCCGCGACACCGCCCGACTGTAGTAGCCCACCTTGTGCAGGAACAGCCCCGCCCGCTGCAGGGGGGTAAATTGCCGCCACTCGTAGGGCTTGATGAACAGCCGCATCTGCCGTTCCCAGGGCATTTGCCGACGGCCTTTGATCACCACCGTTTGCCGTTCCGAGGCGGGCAAGATCTTCACACTCTCCCGCATACTGGCTGGCAGCAGATCCAACAGGCGCTCAATCTCCGCCTGATCCAGAACGTAGTTTTCGTAGCCGTAGTATTCCGAGTTCATGCCGGGCCTGCTCCTCAGCTTAGTCCCATCGCCTGACGCATCTCTCGCACCGCCCGATCCAGCCCCACCAGCACCGCTCGACTGATAATGCTGTGGCCGATGTTCAGCTCCTCCATTCCCGGAATCCGCGCCACCGGGCCGACATTCCAGTAGGTGAGGCCATGTCCCGCATTCACCCGCAAGCCCAGTTGAAGGGCCTGTTGGCTGGCCTTTTCCAGGTGGTCAAGTTCCACCTGCCGCTGAGCTGCGGATGAGGCTTCTGCATAGCGCCCCGTGTGGAGCTCCACCCAGCGGGCTCCCACTTGGGCAGCAGCGGCAATTTGGGTCGGATCTGGGTCGATAAACAAGCTGACGGGAATGCCGGATCCCTGCAGTTGGCCGACCACATCCCTGAGGCGCGACACCTGCCCCGCCACATCCAACCCACCTTCGGTGGTGATTTCCTCCCGCCGCTCAGGAACCAAAGTGACGTAGTCAGGCTTAATCTCCAGGGCAATCGCCACCATCTCCTCGGTGGCTGCCATCTCTAAGTTGAGGTGGGTGCGCACAGTTTGCCGCAACAGCCGCACATCCCGATCTTGAATGTGACGGCGATCCTCGCGCAAGTGCACCGTAATGCCATCTGCCCCCGCCAGCTCGGCAATCACCGCTGCCGCTACCGGATCCGGCTCCACCGTGCGGCGTGCCTGTCGAAGGGTGGCAATGTGGTCGATGTTAACTCCAAGACTTAACAAGGCTTGACTTCTTTGGGTGTAGAGGATCCTAGAATGCTCCTAGTATTACATTATTCAACTTGCACCAGTCAGAGAGCCAGGATGCCATGGGCCTCAGGCCGCGAGGGTGTAGGCTTTACTCTATGATCGAGTAGCGACGTCTCGCCTGTGCGGGATCCACTCCGGGCTTGCCATGACAGATCCAGATGCCTCTCTGGCGGTGGGACAACACTCCCTTGTTGACCGGGCGCGAGTGCCGGCTCTAATTGCCCAGTACTTGCCGGTGGAGATCTGCATTTACTACCAAGTCGTCCCCTTGGCCCTGGATACCGACAGCCTCATCTTGGGCATGGTGGATCCCCAGGATTTGGCGGCGTTGGACTATGTGAGCAAAATGCTGGCCTATTCCCAGATTTCCGTCCAGCCAATCCCTCTCACCGCTCAGCAGCAGCAGGATTTAATTGCCTACTACTTCAGCCATCCCCCCGACCCGGCAGAGGTGGAGCGGCTGCGCCTCCAGGCCCAAGCCAACCGGGTGACTCGGGAGGTTCCTGCTCCCGTGTCGGGGCCACCCACGCAGTTGAGGCCAACCCAGCCTCCGTCCGTCCCCGCCGACGAATCAGAAGAGACAGTGCAGCAGTTGCTCAACTCGATGCTGCGGCGGGCTTTGGATGAGAAAGCCGAGCAAATTTTCGTGGAGCCTCAAGAGGGTCCTTCTTGTCGAGTGCGCTACCGCCAGCAGGGGATTTTGCGGGATCTGTTCAAAGATCTCTCCGAGTCCATACGAGCGAAGTTGATCACCGCCATGAAGCGGATGATGGCGCTGGATCCGGAGTTGATCGGGGAGCCGCAGCAGGCAGAGGTGGAGCGGATGTACCGGGGGGAGCCACTGGTGTTGCAGTTGCGCATCATACCGCAGCGCTCCAAAAGTGGCCAGACTGCCGCCTCTAGAGAAGGGGCCATCTTGAGCATCCTGCGAGGGGAAGCTCTCCAGAAATATCAACAAGGCCAGAATAACCTCCGCGTCTCTGAGACCCTAGCTTTGGCCCAACAGACCTATCAACTGCTGCAACAATTGCAAAGTGCTCTCAGCAACACAGTTGACAAGCTTAAGCAGTACCCCAGTCCGCCGCGGAGCGACTGGCCCCTGATGACGGAGGTGTTGGCAGCTATTCAAGCCCAAGCCCAGATGATCGCCATCCACCAGCAGGACTGGGAAAAACTCAATTCCGGCAGTTGACCCCCCAAAATCAGCCCCGAGCAACATCCCTTCAACGGGATCCCTCCCGCAGCAGCACCAAAATCACTCCGGCAATGATGCTGATGGTGGCACCGGCAATCAGGCTGGTGGCTAGACGTTCCAGCCGTTCCCCGATGGTTTGTGAGGTGTCGAACTTAAAAGTGAGCTTTTCGACATCGCCCGAGAGCTTTTCGACATCGCCCGAGAGCTTTTCGACATCGCCCGAGAGCTTTTCGACATCGCCCGAGAGCTTTTCAACCCGCTCCGAGAGTTTTTCGCTATCCCCTGAGAGCCGATCGATCCGCCTCAAAACTTCCTCTTGTTGTTGGGTGAGACGAGCTATTGCTTGGCTATTGGCCTCGACCAGGCGCTCGACTCGCTCTAGGCGCTCTTCTGTTGAAATCGTCATAGGGGCTAACAGTCGCGAGTACGGTACACCAGAATACCCATCCTATGCTATTGCCGGCTATTCGTCTCTCCGGCAGGGGTTTAATGGGAGGGCATCCCATTCTGCTGCCCTGGATTGGGTGCGGTAATCTTGAGATCGTGAAGTCTTGTTCGTTAGCTTCCATGCCGTCAAAAGATCCAACTCCTCTGCCCAAGCCCCAGTCGCCATCAGGGGAAACCCCTGCCAGCTCGGGATCCCGCAGCTGGTGGCAGGCGCAACGGGAAAACCTTCTGACGGTGGTGCTGGCTCTGTTGCTGGCCTTCGGCATTCGCACCTTTGTGGCAGAGGCGCGTTGGATCCCCTCCGATTCGATGCTGCCCACTCTGGAAGAAGGGGATCGGCTGGTGGTGGAAAAGGTCAGCTACCGCTTTGGTTCGCCCAGACGAGGCGATATTATTGTTTTCAACCCTCCCGCCAAACTGAACTTCGACGGGGCCTACATCAAGCGGGTGATCGGCCTGCCGGGAGATCGCATTCGCATCGCCAACGGTGAGGTCATCATCAACGGGATCCCGCTGCGGGAAGACTACATCTATGCCCCCCCCGACTATTCTTGCCCTGGCGAGCGCTGTCCTGGAGTTCCCAATCAGGGATCCGAATTCGTGGTTCCTCCCCGCTCCTATTTTGTGATGGGGGATAACCGCAACGACAGCCAAGACTCCCATGTGTGGGGTTTCTTGCCGGAAGAAAACATCATCGGCAACACCATTTTTCGCTTTTGGCCCCCAAATCGCCTACACTTTTTCGCCCCGCCAGAATATCCTGAGCTTCTTCCAGAGGCCCAAGTGTTGGGCAACACAGCCCGGTAGAAAGCCAGCTTGACCCTGTCGGGACTGCTCAGTGCAGCCGCTCCAGCACATAGTCCACCATCTGAAACAAAGCACGACGCGCCGCAGAGTCCGGCAGGCTATACAGCGCTTCGGCAGCCCGCTGGGCGTAGTCGCGGGCCAACTGACGAGAGCGTGGGATCCCTTCGCTTTGATACACCCACTCCAGGGCCTGCTTCAGGTCTTGCGGGTTGGACAGTTCCCTGAGAATGAGCTCTCGCATCTGGGGAAATTCCTCTAGGGCAAACAGAACAGGTGCAGTGAGGTTGCCCTGGATGAGGTCGGATCCCACAGGCTTGCCAAGCGTCTCTGCCGAAGCGGTGAAATCCAGCAGATCGTCGACAATCTGAAAAGCAATGCCCAGATCCCGCCCAAAATCGAACAGGCGATCCGCCACTTCCTCGCTAACCCCGCTCAGCAGCCCAGCAGCCTTGGAACTGCCGGACATGAGGGAGGCCGTTTTGTAGAAGCTCTTGGCCAGGTAGTCTTCCATCGACACATCCGGGTCGAAGCGGGTGAGGCTCTGGCGCACCTCTCCCTCCGGCAAATCCATGATTACTTTGGAAAGGAGCTTCACTACCTCCAGGTTGTCCAGATTGGCCAAGTACCAAGCAGCTTGGCCGAAGAGGTAATCCCCCGCCAGCACGGCTATCCGATTGTCGAAGAGGGTGTTCACCGTATCGATGCCCCGTCGCACGTCGGCAGCATCAATCACATCGTCGTGAACCAGGCTGGCCGTGTGGATCATCTCAGTAATCTCTGCCAAGCGCCAATGACGGGGAGTGATCTCTCCATCTGGGGTGGTGGCACGGGCAATGAGGAGCACGATGGCTGGCCGGATCCCTTTCCCTCCCGCCGAAAACAGATGTTCGGCAGCCATGGCCAGGATGGGGTGCTTGGCACTGACCAACCGCGTTAGGTTCTGGCGTAAACGCTCCAGATCCGCTTCTACAGGGCCAAAGGGGGAGAGCACAGAGGTCATGGAGCCAAAGTATGAGAGGTTTTACAAAATTTCACATCTTTTCCTATTGTAGAGTACCCCATCGTTCCCGGGGAAAACCAAGCGGTATCATGCAGGCAGTCCTTTGCCCTTTTTATGTCGGATCCCGTCCCCCCACTTCGATCTCATTCCGTTCCGCCGCTCCCTTCAGAACCCGATTGGGAGGAGGAGTGGGAGCTGGCGCTGGAAAAGCCGCCGCTGTCTGGGCGGGCCCAGCCTCACCATCATGATCCCCAGTCTCGGCGCAAGTTGACCAACCGCTTGGCTCGCATCGAAGGGCATGTGCGTGGGATCCGCTCCATGATCGAGCAGGATCAGCCCTGTCCAGATGTGCTGCTGCAAATTGCCGCCGTCAAGGGAGCGCTGGATCGGGTGGCGCGGCTGATTTTGGACGATCACATTCGCCACTGCATCCGCCATGCCATCGAGACCGGCAATATCGAAGTGGAGCTGGAGGAGTTGCAGCGGGCTCTGGATCGTTTTATCGGCTAGGTTTTGATGGTCATTTTGATTTAAACTAGGACACTGCACTCACACCTAAAACATTGGATGCACCAGTCTAGAAGGCTTTCTCAGTAGCCCAGGTGTATCACCCTAACCTGAAACGACCATATGATCTGACTCAATCTAGAAACCCCCCCTAGCTTGGTTCAAGGAAACACCAAGCCGGAGTGTTGATGCAGTGGCCAAGGCGGGTTGTCGTTATGCTACCCGCTACCCCAATGTCATTCAGAAGGTTGGGGGGAGGGCTGGGCATAGCGCTCCAGCAGGGATGCGCTTTTCAGTTGCCACTGCAGTCCCATGAAGGCCCAGTCGATAAACTCGTTGATCTCCTCAGCGCTGAACTGCATGGCTTTGCCGATCTGGAAAATAAGCTCCTCTTCCTTTTCCACCAACTGGCTGTTCACCACCGCCATCGCCGCCAGATCCCGCAGGATCAAGGCCCCTGCCGCATTGCGCATGGGCGGGATCCCGCTGATATCCAAAGGTGCACCTGCTTCATCGGCCAGATAGGTTTGGGCCAGTGGCGCTTCGATGCCTACCCCTTCTGCGATTTGCATGAAGAAAGAGGTTTCTTCTTCGTCCAACTGGCCATCTACTCGGGCCACCGCGATCAGGGCCTTGAGGTAGAGCTGGCGCTGCTCGTCTGTCAAATCGGCGTAGTTGATCATGGGAGTTGCTGCTGAGTGTAGGGTTTTCTCTTCAACTCTGCCATGAAGGTTGCCTTCCAAACCGGGGTCGGACATTTTCCAGTCAAGTTCCAGTCAAGCAGAAAATCGCTTAAAATAAAGAGCCTGTGTCTACCGGCCAAACGCCAAAGGCTCGGAGCGAGGCTCTGGAGCTTCAGCAGGCTTGGCGGGTCTAGGCGAACTCTTTTTTGGATTTTTTGGATCTTTACAGCTTGCGGAGCGTCCCCCAAGGAGTGGATACCCCATGGTCAAATTGCGGCTCAAGCGCTACGGAAAAAAGCGGCAACCCAGCTATCGCATCATTGCCATCGAAAGCAAAAGCCGTCGTGAAGCCCGTCCGCTAGAGGAGTTGGGCTACTACAACCCGCGCACCAAGGAGACGGTTTTGCAAACGGCAGGCTTGCTGAAGTGGTTGCGTTGTGGCGCTCAGCCCACAGAGACCGTGGACAGTCTCCTCAAAAAGGCCGGCATCTACGAGATGTTGAAAGCAGGGGAAGGCGGAGTGGTTGCCTCGATTCGCATCCCGGCCATGGCCAAGCCTGAAGCTGGGATCCCTGAGGCGGCAGAAGAGACTGCTGCAACAGAGTCCGTGGCCGAAGCTGAAGTCGCCGATGTTCCCGAATCGGAATTGAGCGAAGCTGCCACCGAGACAGCAGCAGAATTAAGCCCTCCGGAAGCTGAAGTTGAAAAGCCTCAGGTTGAGGAAGCGGTTGAGACCTAGGGTCGGCTGCGCTTTCGGCTAAGCTTGGCTTGGCCAGTTGTTCCCTCCTGTCGTCTAGCTCTCTATGCCAGACTACAAGGCTCTCGCCCATCTTTTGATCGAACCGTTGCTCAGCAGCGCCTCTCTTCAAACGGATGTGGAAACCACCTGTGGCGGGCGAAAGGTTTGGCTGCGACTGGCCTTTGACCCGAAGGATCGCGGGCGGGTGTTCGGGCGGGGCGGGCGCACCCTGCAAGCGATTCGACAGGTGATGATGGCTGCAGCTCAGTTGGCGGGCCAATCTCTGTACATCGACATCTACGGAGAAGCGGGAGAGCGGGAATGAGCCAAATTCTCACCTTTCTGGGCAAGGGGGGCACAGGTCGGAGCACCTTGGCCGTGGCGGCGGCTCGCGCGGCAGCCCAACAGGGGCGGCGGGTGCTGTTGGTGGGCCATCAGGCGGGGCCGGGGTTGGAAATGCTCTTGGGCGGGATCCCGCTTTCCGGCGAGCCGGTGACCATTGCTGCCAACTTGAGCGTGGTGCAGTTGCGGACAACCCAACTTTTGGAGCAAAACTGGACGGCGGCCAAAGAGCTGGAAGCCCGATACGTGCGCACTCCCTTTTTCCGGGAGATCTACGGCCAGGAATTGGGGGTGTTGCCGGGTATGGATCAGGCCCTGGCCCTGGAAGCTCTGCGCCGTTACGATGCCAGCGGCCAATACGACTGCATTCTCTACGACGGGCCGGGGGATCTGACCACCTTGCGGGCCTTTGGGATCCCGGAGGTGGCCAGTTGGTACTGGCGGCGGGCTTCCAAGGCTTTTTTGGGATCCGACTTGGCCAAAACCCTGCGACCCTTTGCCGAGCCGTTGCTGCGTTCGGTGAGCACTGTGGAGTTTTCCTCTCTGGAGGATCTGCCGGAGCGGTTGGGGGGCATGACTAACCTCTTGGAGCAGGGACGACAGGCCATTGCCGATCCGCGCCGTGTGCTGGCCCACCTGGTGACCACCCCAGACCCGATGGCCGTGCAAACCGCCCGTTACCTTTGGGGGAGTGCTCAGATGGTGGGGCTGACGGTGGGTGGCCTCTGGGTCACCCCTCTGGCTCCGGGGGAGGTCTCGGCTGCCGATTTTTTCCCGCTGACAGTACGGACACTCCCCCTGCGTCAGGGATCCGATTGGTCGGCTTTGGAAGCAGCGGTGGGGGGGATGTTCGCTGTGCCGGATGTGCCGCCGCCCGTGGCCATCGACGAGGGAGCCCGTACAGTCAAGCTGTTTATTCCCGGCTTCAGCAAGGCCCAAATCGAGCTGAGCCAGTCAGGCCCGGAGCTGACCATTACCGCCGGGGATCAGCGGCGCAATTTGTTCCTGCCCCCCAGCTTGGCAGGTCGGCAGGTGACTGGGGCCAAGTTTCAAGAACCCTTCCTGGTCATCAGCTTCGGCTAAAACGATCCCCAGTTGTTCCCCTCTGTTCGCGTTAGCGGTATGGAGTCCTTGGGAGAGAGCGATGTTGGCCAAACGGATCATTCCCTGTCTGGATGTGGCGGCAGGGCGGGTGGTGAAAGGGATCCAGTTTGTGCACTTGCGGGATGCCGGGGATCCGGTAGAGCTGGCCCAGGCTTACGATCAGGCAGGAGCCGATGAGCTGGTCTTTTTGGACATCACCGCCACCCACGAAGAGCGGGAGATCTTGCTGGAGGTGGTGCGGCGCACTGCAGAGCAGGTGTTCATTCCCCTCACGGTGGGAGGGGGGATCCGCGATCTGGAGGGGATCCGACAACTGCTGCGGGCCGGGGCGGACAAGGTCAGCCTCAATTCGGCGGCGGTCAGGGATCCGGATTTGGTGACTCAAGCCAGCCGCTGGTTTGGATCCCAGTGCATTGTGGTGGCCATTGATGCTCGCGCCAAGCCGCAGGGAGGGGGATGGGAGGTATACGTGCGCGGGGGGCGGCAGCCGACGGGCCTGGACGCGGTGGAGTGGGCCAAAACCGTGGCCGAACGGGGGGCAGGGGAGATCTTGCTCACCAGCATGGACGCCGATGGCACTCAAGCAGGCTATGACCTCGAGCTAACCCGGCGGGTGGCCGAGGCGGTGTCGGTGCCGGTGATTGCCTCAGGAGGAGCAGGGGAGTGTGCTCATATCCGCCAAGCTCTGCAGGAGGGAGGGGCGGAAGCGGCTCTATTGGCCTCGCTGCTCCACTATGGCCGGCTGACGATTGCGCAGATCAAAGCCGACTTGGCCGCCCATGCCATTCCGGTGCGTTTCTAGCTTGGGGAGGGATCCGTGCAGGCTCAAGATCTGGCCGCTCTCCTGCCTGAGGTGTGCCGCCTGGCAGAAGCAGCAGGGCAGGCCATCTTGCCCTTCTATCGGCAAAAATCGCTGCCGATCCAACTCAAAGCAGATGCCTCCCCCCTAACTGAGGCGGATCTGGCTGCCCACCACCTGATCCTGCAGGGCCTGCAAGAGTTGACCCCAGGGATCCCGGTGCTCTCGGAAGAATCGGGCGGGATCCCTTACCCAGAGCGGCAACAGTGGGAGCGGTTTTGGCTGGTGGATCCCTTGGATGGCACCCGAGAGTTTATCGGGCGCAACGGCCAGTTTACGGTGAATATTGCTCTCATCGAGGAAGGGATCCCCATCCTGGGGGTCGTCCATGCCCCAGCTCTGGGCCTCACCTACGCGGCTGCGCAAAAGCTGGGGGCCTGCAAGAGGGAAAGGACTCCGTCCTGCGTTCACGAACAGCCCATCCGCACCTGCCCTTACGCCCAAGAACCCCTACAAGTGGTGGCCAGCCGTTCCCACAGCAACCCGGAGACGGAGCAGTTCCTCGAGCGGCTGCGGCAGCGCTGTGGCTCTCTGGAAGTGAAGTCTGTGGGCAGTGCCCTAAAGCTTTGCCTTGTGGCCGAAGGATCTGCCCATCTCTACCCTCGCTTCGGCCCCACCATGGAGTGGGATACTGCCGCTGCCCAGTGCATTGTGGAGCAGGCGGGGGGAAGGGTTACCGATCTGGCAGGGGATCCCTTGCGCTACAACAAGCCCGACCTGCACAACCCGCCCTTTGTAGCGGCTGCCGAAGGCATGGCCCAACTGTGGCAGAACCTGATCCCCTGAGCGAAGCCCCGGCTACATGCCCATCTCTGTGGGGTTAAAGCCATCCGGGAACTTGGTGTACTCGTCGTAAAGGGCACCGCGGAAATGGGTGTTGGTGATGATGGCTCCGCGCAGATCGGCCCCAATCCGCAGATCGGCTCGGTTCAGCTCGGCTTCGCTGAGGTCGGCCCTGAGCAATTTGGCCCGGTAGAGGTTGGCCCCCCGCAAATCTGCCTTCACCAACTTAGCCCCAATCAGGTTCACCCGTCGCAGCTTGGCTCCGCGCAGGTCGGCTCCCGAGAGATCTGCTCCCGACAAATCCGCCTCGCGCAAATCTGCCCCACTCAAGTCGGCATCCCGTAGGATAATGCCCTTCAAATTCGCGCCACTCAACTGCGCTCCACTCAGGTTGGAGCCCGAAAAATCCCGTTGGCCAGACGCATAAGCCTGCAACAGTTGCTTGGCATCCAAGAGAGGCTTGATACTTGCTGTTGTCATCGCTGTTTGTTCTCTCACAAAACCGTAGGCAGACTAACCTCAGCCCTGCCGGAAGCAGGCTGTGACCCTTTCGCAGGTTGATTACCCTCTGGGGATCCCTGCCACTCGAGGTGGAACGCTTTACCGACAAACCTTGCCCCCCTGGCCGGCAGAAGGGCTGTCAGAGGAGTTCTTGTTGGTTAGCTTACCACCCCCCGGCCCAA
The DNA here is from genome assembly GCF_054060415.1 of Thermostichus sp. OS-CIW-32. Classification (NCBI taxonomy): domain Bacteria; kingdom Bacillati; phylum Cyanobacteriota; class Cyanophyceae; order Thermostichales; family Thermostichaceae; genus Thermostichus; species Thermostichus sp. OS-CIW-32. Next base: position 12,517 of record NZ_JBSSDD010000020.1, read on the forward strand.
ACTCAGCCCGGCAAGCCTTGAGAGTCGGAGGAGAGCGACATTCCGCCTGTTAGAGCTGGTCAATCTCCTTGCGCAAATTTTCCAACTCCAGATCGACCTCGCTCTCACTTGCGGTGGAAGGTTGGCCTGAGGACTTTGACCCTCCAGAGGGCAACTGACCCTGGATCGACGCCTTGAGCATCAGCAGCTCGTGATCTACATCCGAGCCACCCGCCTCCAAAGCGGCAAACTGGTTTTCCAAATTGTCCACCGCCAGCTCTGCCACTGCCGCCGACTGGGCCTCCAGGGAGTTCACCTTCTCCTCCATGCGCTCAAAAGCGGCAAAGGCGCTTGTGGCGTCCACCCGCCCGATGACCTGGTTGATTTGTTGAGAAGCCTTGGCGGCGCGGGCGCGAGCGATGAGCATGTCCTTTTTGGTCTTGGCCTCAGCGATCTTGCTCTCCAGCTTGGTCATGTTGGACTTCAGGATCTCCACCTGCTTAGTCTGCTCATCCAACTGCCGCTTCAGGCTTTGGGCAGTCTCGGCAAAGGTTTTCTTGCGCACCAGCGCTTCCCGAGCCAAAGCTTCGTTGTTGTTGCGCAGGGCCAACTCGGCGCGTCTTTGCCACTCATCAACACTCTGCTGTGCTTGCTCATACTGCCGCTCTATCCGCTTCTGGGCAGCAATGGCCTGGGCAACCGCTTGCCGCATCTGGTAGTGATCCTCAGACATGTCCTGAATGGTCTGGTTCAGGATTTTCTCCGGATCCTCGGCGCTGCTGACCAGCGCATTGATATTGGATCTAATGATTCGGCTGACCCGATCGAACAATCCCATCGGTTGCTTCCCCCTCTAGCGGTCTGACCTAATGCTACCCTTGCTGCTTTGATGGCTTCCAGTGCTTCTACTCCAGTATAGGGATCCATAGGGCTCCGCTGAAAAAAGCTGTAACGTTCTCTTGCCCCAATACCCTCCAGAGCCGATAATGCTTGCTTAACTTCGTTTGCTGACCGACAATCCCTGTTCTCTGATCGGGGCCATCCGCAGGTCGAAACGAAGTTGAGTTTGGCCGGTGTTGTTGGGAGTTCTCCGCCCCAGGTTCACGATTCAGGAGAGGGATCCGTGGCTCAGCGCCCGATTATTCTGGGTATTGTTGGCGATAGTGCTGCTGGAAAAACCACCCTCACCCGTGGCATTGCCCAAGTCTTGGGGGAAGAAAACGTTACTGTCATTTGCACCGACGACTACCACCGCTACGACCGCAAACAACGCGCTGAACTGGGGATTACAGCCCTTCATCCCGACTGCAACTACCTGGATATCGTTCAGCAGCACCTGACGCTCCTGCGCACCGGCCAGCCGATCCTAAAGCCCGTCTACAACCACAGCACCGGCACCTTTGACCCGCCAGAGTATGTCAAGCCCAACAAATACGTGATTGTCGAAGGGCTGCTGGGCTACTTTACCCGTGGTATGCGGGATAGCTACGATGTCAAGGTTTATTTGGCTCCCCCAGAACATTTACGAGCCCTTTGGAAGATTAAGCGGGACACCCGCAAGCGCGGATATACCGAAGAGCAAGTGCGAGAAGAGCTCAAAAAGCGCGAACCCGACTCAGAGGCTTTTATTCGTCCACAGCGCCAATGGGCCGATGTAGTGGTCACCTTTTACCCGCCCCAAGAGGGATCCAACCAAGACGAGGTATTGCTAAATGCGCGCCTGGTGCTGCGCCCCACCATTCCTCAACCAGATTTTTGGCAAATCCTCAATGCCTGCGACAGTCACCTCAGCTCTGCCATTCGTTTGGATTTGGATCGGGATATGGGCAAGCCCGTCGATGTTTTGCAGATTGATGCCCATGCTACGGCCAGCCAAGTGATTGAGCTGGAGCGGATGCTCTGCAACGAAATCCCTTACCTGGGCAAGTTCTGTAGCTTAGAGGGAAACCCCAATATCGGCCAATTGATCGGCACCACCGGCGAGCTGCTCCAGAGCTATCCCCTGGCTTTGACTCAATTGCTGATCACCTACCACATGTTAAAAGCGGCCAACATCTACCAATAGAGTCCGTGGCGGCGAGGGATCCCCAGTTTCGCAAGACCTGCAGGGTAAGGCTCGGCCCAGCACGGTAACCCGCTCCCAGAGCAGAGTCTTGTGAGCTTCTGTCAAAGACATGGGCTGTGCTGGAATTGAACCAGCGGCTCCCACCGTGTCAAGGTGGTACTCTACCACTGAGTTAACAGCCCCTATGAGCGATGCTGCCGCGCATCTACCTGAAGGTCAGAAATCGATAATATCACATTTTGAACCCGTCCCATTGGGATTAGCCTGGGTGGAGAGTGGACAGGTGCCCTATTTCAAATCAAAAAGGGGATCCGGTCAGCAACTGGTAGTGCAACACCTGGGGTGGGCGAGCAAAGTAGGGCCTGATGAGGGCACGCCAGCGGACAAAGTTTTCCGATTGGCGAAAGTTGACCAGATGGGCCTCTAGGGATCCCCACTGAACGAGCAGTAGGTATTGCTGAGGGTGCTCCAGACAGCGCTGCAGTTGGTGCCCTTGGTAGCCGTCGGTCTGCTGCAAATAGATGAAAGCTTGAGCGATGGCGGCTTCAAAGGCGGCTTCAGAGCCGGGGGTAATTTCAAACTGAGCCACCTCAAGGATGGAGGAAGCAGTCATGGGTTAGGTATGCAGGCCGCATTCGGTTTTGCTTGTGCCCTTCCAGCGTCCAGAGCGGGGATCCGCCCCTGGCTCAACAGGCGCAGTGCAGTGGAGGCAGCCGATACTGGGGTAGTGGCGATCGTGCAGGGGGTTGTAAGGGATCCCGTGGTCAAGGATGTATTTCCAAACTTGGCCATTTGTCCAGTCAGCCAGCGGGTTGAGTTTGAGGCGGTTGCGCTTGCCGTCCCACTGCACCTTGCCGATATCGGCGCGGGTGGGGGATTGTTCCCGACGCATCCCTGTAATCCAAGTGGTGCAACCGGCCAGAGCACGATTCAAGGGCTCCACCTTGCGGATGTTGCAGCAGAGGTCGGGGTCAGAGCGATACAGTTCTGGCCCGTATTGAGCTGCCTGCTCTTCCGGGGTAAGCAAGGGCTTGAAGATCTGCAGTTGCAAGTGGGGGTAGCGCGCCAACACCTGCTCCCGCAGTTGTAGGGTTTCCGGGAAGTGAAAATCGGTGTCCAGAAAAAAAGCGCGAACACGGGGGTTAATCGCCGTGAGCAGATCGATCAGCACTAGGTCTTCCGGGCCAAAGCTACAGGCCAGCACCAGCCCATCTCCAAATTCTTCAACCGCCCAGGTGAGCAGGTCGCTTGCCGACAAAGGCTCAAACCGTTCGCTCAGGGACGCCACTTGAGGTTGATACTGCTCCCGCAGCGCTTGAGCCGCCAGCTCCCAGCGGCTAGAAGGAGAAAGGCTTGCTGTCATAGGGGGAAGACACCGAACTCGACGATTTTTGCTTTTTTTAATCTACACTAATTCGGTCAAGCTTTAGGGGTTTTGATTACCAGGCGGCAGCGGGCAGAGGGAGAGAGCGGGATCCCTTGGCCCGGAGAGGGATTTGTCCCCAGCGATCCCGTCGGATCCCCATCACCAAGCCGTGCCAGAGGGGGCTGGGATCCAATGCCGGCAACTTAACCCAGTGGTAGCGCAACACCCCTCGTCGTGGGTTCACCTCCAGCTCAAACACCCGCAGAGCCGAAACCGGCCCCACTAGAGGAGGTGCTGTCAGGTAGGGGATCCCATCGCGGACATACACCTTCGGCACATGCAGGTGGCCACTCAGCACCGCCACCACCCGTCCGTGACGGGCCAAGAGAGCGTGTAGCGCCGAGGCTGGTTCGCTGAGGAGCCGGTACTTGCGAAACAAAACCGCGTCCATTTGAGTGGGAGCAATGAAGGGCGGCTGATGGATCAGCAGGATCAGCCATTCTTCCGGCACCGTTTGCAGATGTTCGCCCAGCCAGTGCAGTTGGGAGGGGCGGAGCACGCCCTGAGGCAAAGGGAAGCGTCCCAGGCTGGCGTCGAGGGCAATCAAGCGGATCCCGGGCAGAGGGGAAAGGCTGTAATCGACGTAACCAGTGGGAGCCAGGGACAGGGGAAATTGGCTTTGGCACCAACGGATAAACTGATCTCGGTTAAAGCGTCCCTTTCTCCTCAGGGTGTCGATATCGTGGTTGCCCAGGCTGAGGTAATAGGGCACCCGCAGTTGGGCAACAATCTCCTGGAAAGATTGAAAGCTCTCCGGATCCGCTTGATCCACCAAATCCCCGGTAAACACCACGAAGTGCAGATCGGGCACCTGGTTGAGATGGGCAACGGCGGCTTCCAACTGGCGGCGGGGGGAATCGGACATCCACCAACAGCGGCACCCCGTCTCGGGCATCAGGTGGACATCTGAGACTTGAGCAAAGCAAATGCGTTGGGTTGCCATTGTTTAGGTACTTATTCACACCTCACGCCCGCATCATAGTCAATGATGGGCTGGGGGGCTATGGGATTCTCTTAACCTCAGCCGGATCTGGCGAGCACCTATTGGGAACTGAGGACAGGTAGGGCTATGAAAGGGGCGCGCAGACTGGTCAAATTGGTCTGAGAGGGTTTCCCAGGCTGTCACCCCCAACTTCTCTCCCAGCAGGAGAGATTGAATGGATTGATGAGTAGTAAAGCGGTCTGTATCCTTTGCTCCATCCCATACTTCCCGGCTCTGGAAAACTGACGGATACAGTGCTTCAACACCGACCACATCCCCTCAATCCGATTCAACTCTGGTGTATACACAGGCAAGGGAGATTGGGTCGCCAAAATCCGGTTTACCCCCTTGCCCATCAAGCCGTGGGATCCAACCGCATCAACACCTGCCCAAACTCCACCGATTGCCCATTGCTCACCAAAATCTCGGTCACCACGCCTGCCGCTTCGGCCTCGATCTCGTTCATCAGCTTCATGGCCTCGATGATGCACAGGGTTTGGCCCTTGTTCACCCGTTGGCCGACCCGCACAAAGTCAGGTTCACCTGGAGCTGGGGCGCTGTAGAAAGTGCCCACCATTGGTGACGTCACGTCTATCCAATGGCTGGGGGTGGATTTGGGAGCAGTGGGAGGAGGGGGCGCTTCTGCAGGAGCAGGAGGAGGCGCAGAGGAGACAATAACCGGACTGGCGGGGGTGGAGGAGAGCTCAGTCGGGATCCCTTTGCGCAAGGTGAGGCGAAAATCTTTGAACTCCAGAGTTAGCTCGGTAACATCGCTCTCTTGCAGAGCGGCCAGGAGAAGACGAATTTCCTGCCAATTGACAACATCCAAGGGAAGGTTCACTCCTGATGCATCACCTGTCCACAACAGAAATCCATAACCGAAAAGGAGAGGGAGAACTCACTCCCGGCCCAGATAGGTGTCGGTGCGGGTATCGACCCGAATCCGTTCTCCAACCTTGATGAACAAAGGCACCTGGATCTCAGCACCGGTCTCCAGCTTGGCCGGCTTGGTTCCCCCAGTGGCGGTATCTCCTTTCACCCCTGGATCTGTTTCCACCACTTCCAGAACAACGGTGTTGGGCAGCTCCACATCGATCACCTGCCCATTCCAGCGCAAGATTGACACTTGCATGTTTTCTTTCAGATATTTCACGGCGGAGCCAATTTGGGCGGCGGTAATTGGAGCCTGCTCATAGGTCTCCATGTCCATAAACACCAAGTTGTCCCCTTCCGCGTAGAGATACTGCATCTCGACTTTTTCGATGGTGGCTGCGGGCAGGGTTTCACCGGCGCGGAAGGTTTTCTCCACAACGTTGCCAGTCTGCATGTTTTTGAGCTTAGTGCGCACAAAGGCTGCCCCCTTGCCGGGTTTCACATGCAGGAACTCGATCACCTTGTAGGGAGCTCCGTCAATTTCTACAGAGACGCCAGGGCGCAAATCGTTGCTTGAGATCATGTCAGCAGAGGGATCCGTTGCTTAGACTTCCCAATCTTACCGTGACGATGGGGCACTCCGTTCGCGCTGGGGAGGCGGAGTCCGATTCAGCCCTCTGAGGTCAATCGGGGGCTGGCGACCGTAGAGGGGCAGCACCTCCTGCCACTGAGGGCGCAATCCGGCCCGAAAATCGGCGCGGGCCAATTCTGCCAACGCCACCACAGGTGCAGGATCCACAAAATCGGCGGCATTCACGGATAGAGCTTGCGGCCACTGTCGGAGAGTTGCCTGCCAAGCCTCTTCCTCCCAGAGCCGATCGGCCACTTCTGCAGCGACACCCTCTTCTGTCACCCGATACACGCCGCCATACCGCTCTCCTCGTTTTGCGTCCATCTGCACCGCCACCGTCAAGGGCTGGGGCGGGGATCCCTGCTCCTGCCACACCTGGCGGGCGAGGACGGCCAAAGCCGAGTAGCCAAACACGGGAATGCCCAGTTGCTGGCCCAGCAGACGGGCCACGCTCACCCCCAAACGGCTGCCCGTAAAGCTGCCCGGCCCCAAAGCTACAGCGATCCCAGCTATCTGCGACCAAGCCTGACCGGCCAAGAAGACTTTCAAGCAGGGGTGCAACTGCGCTGCCATCTCCCGATCCAGCCACCAGCTCTGACTGCGGGTTTCTCCCAACCCTGGCTCCAACGGCAGCAGGGCCAGGCCCAAAACGGGCGTGGTGGTGTGGATCCCTAAAATCCAGCGGACAAGCGACATGGCCTCTCTCAGGATCAAAAAAGGTGGTTGACGAAACTTAACGGATGTTTTAAGTTTAGGTTGTCAATCTTCGCGCTTCCTTAGGGAAGTTTGTCCTCATGACTACTGTTATCCAA
>NZ_JBSSDD010000021.1:0-14832 GCF_054060415.1 Thermostichus sp. OS-CIW-32
CACCCGTGTCAGCCCGGATGGCCTGTGGATCGAACTGCACGGGCGGTCGGAAGCAGGAACCCGCCGAGACGACTGCGCAAGGAGCCATCCATGCGCAGCGTGGTAGGAATCTCCGGCCTAAAGGCCGGGGAGGATGTCAAGGTATTCTGTAGAGTACGCCAAGGCTGGCTCTTGCTACGGCCCCTAGATGTTGCCTTGTGTAACAGCAAGGGCATAATCTTTTGTCCTGCCTAGAGGTCTGCTGTACAACGAAGAGCGAGATACAGCTTTTCTCGACGTTGTGGGAGGTCTGTGGAGTTATCTGTGGAGTTAATAGAATCCCGGCCCCCTACACGTCTGTACTGGCTTCGGGAGGCGTCGTCGGAAAAAGCTGTGAACCCCATTGCTAGCAACAGCCGGTTAGTTCCACTTTTGGGAATCGTCATGGAAAGTCGTGGTTACAAAAAGTCCTCACAGAAGAGCTTTGAGTTGATGCGGCATTTCGCAGAAACCTACGCCAAACGCTCCGAGACCTTTTTCTGCTCGGATCCATCAATTACGACGGCGGTGATCGAAGGCTTGGCTCTGCACAAAGAGCAATTGGGCGCCCCGCTGTGTCCCTGTCGTTTTTATGAAGACAAAGAGGCAGAAGCAAAAGCAGGCTATTGGAATTGCCCCTGTGTACCCATGCGGGAGCGAAAGGAATGTCACTGTATGCTGTTCTTAACGCCGGATAACCCCTTTGCCGGCAAGAGCCAAACCCTAGAGGAGGTGCCCCTGGAATACCAAACTACCAAATGACAGCGCCCGGCAGGGACAAAGGCAGGCTTTGGAAGGGTGACAGGGCTCGGTATAATCGAAAAGCCGTTGGGCAATGGTTATTTGCACGAGGAGGAAACGCTTTTATGACTCCCTCACTTGCTAACTTCCTCTGGAGCTTGGTGGCTGGTGCAGTTGTGCTGGGGGCTCTCTTTGGCGCCATCATCTTTGTCAGCCAAAGGGATAAAGTGCGTCGTCGCTGAGATCCCTGCTCGTCGGCACCTGCCCGCCGATGCTTCGCTTTTCCCTGTACCGCGGTCGCCGGGTGGGGGGAGACTCGGGTGCTGAGATGTGGCTGCGGTACGCAATCGCTGGAGGGCTTCGCCCCTGTTGTCGGGGATCCAGCTGGGTTGGGTGACCAACAGATTGAGATCTAAGGTGCTTGAAGCTGTTGTTGCAAACGATCACACCTTATGATCGAAGACTATCCAGCGATACCCCAGGGATCCCTTGCCAGCGTTGACCCACCCCTTGTATTACTGGCGGCAAAAAAACCGCTACTACCACGAGGATCTGGAGCGGCTGCATCGCTTTTTTGTCCCTGCCGGTTTGCGCATCTTGGAGATTGGTTCCGGCACGGGATCCCTGCTCAATGCCTTGCAGCCCAGCTTCGGGGTGGGGATCGACCGGGATGCGGACATTGTTGCCCAAGCTCAGGCAGAGTTTCCCCATCTCCATTTCCGGGTGCAAGATGCCCACACGCTGGACAAAGGGGATCCCGTCTTGGCGGAGCCTTTTGATGTGATCTTGCTCGTCAATACCCTGGGCTACCTGGCCGACATCCAGCAGGTTCTCCAGCAGTTGCGCCGCTTCTGTACCCCACGCACCCGCCTGATCCTCTCCCACCACAACCCGCTCTGGGAGCCGATTCTGGGCTTGGCAACCGCTCTGAAGCAACGGATGCCTCTGCCGGCAGCCAACTGGTTATCGGCAGCCGATGTGGCCAACCTGCTGCACTTGGCAGGATACGAGGTCATTCAGCAGGGCAAGCGGCTGTTGTTGCCGCGGCGGATCCCGTTCCTTTCGACTGTGATCAACCGGGTGATTGCCCCATTGCCCGGGATCAACGCCCTCTGCCTGACAGAGTACACGATCGCTCGCCTGCAGCCCGACCCTGCCTGGGATCCCCCCCCTGAGCAGCAGCCTTCCTGCACCGTGGTGATTCCGGCTCGGAATGAAGCGGGCAACATCCGCCGCTGCGTGGAACATTTGCCCGAGATGGGATCCCGCACCGAGATCATTTTTGTGGAGGGGCATTCCAGCGACGGAACTTGGGCCGAGATCCAGCGGGTACAGGCGGAATACCAAGGGATCCGCAATATCCGGGCTCTACGGCAGGAGGGCAAGGGCAAGGGGGATGCGGTGCGCAAGGGGCTAGCCGCCGCTACAGGGGATGTGTTGATCATCCTCGATGCCGATTTGACCGTACAGGCAGAGGACCTGCCCAAGTTTTTCCGGGCTGTGGCTTCCGGGCGATGTGATTTTGCCAATGGTTGTCGCCTTATCTATCCCCTGAAACCAGAGGCAATGCCTCGGCTAAACCAATGGGCCAATCGTTTTTTTGCCGCTCTCCTCTCCTACATTCTCGGCATCCGCATCAAAGATTCCCTCTGTGGCACCAAGGCCCTGTGGCGGGAGGATTACCAGCAGATTGCCAAGCTGTGCCAAGAGTGGGGGGATTTCGACCCGTTTGGAGATTTTGACCTGTTGCTGGGATCCGCCAAGCGCACCCTGAAGATCCTGGATATCCCCGTGCGCTATTTCCCCAGAACCTATGGTCGCTCCAACATTCACCATGTGCGAGAGGGGCTGCGGCTGCTGCAGATCTGTGGCTTTGCCCTCAAGCGCTTTAAGGGATACTGAAGTTTGCTCTGACCCAAAGGTGCCGGTCTGTACTTCTGTCGAGGCAGGGCCAGTCTCTGCAAGTACTTCTCCACCGTTGGGGTTCCCGCCTAGGCACCTAGGACTCGTTACAATAATTAGTCAATCGGATCACTGTAACGTGTGGATCGGCCCCCATGGGGAGTGCCACGGGAACGAGCAATGGGAGAATCCGTATTGAGCAGGCTGGGCCAATGGATCTCGAATACCCCCCTGCGCTCCCTTGACCAAGCTTATGAGGCTGCCCTGCGCATTAAAGCCATCGAGGATCAATACTTCCAGGGAGGATCCATCGGCAGCAACGGGCAACATGGCCAGAATGTCAGCCGCTACTTTCAAATTCAACTGCGCCGGCAGCTGCGCCAGATCGATCTGCGTTTGGCAGAGTTCAGAGCCAGCAGCGCCTTTTCTCGCCTGCCGGATCCCGAGCAAAATGGCAGCGGCCCTGTTTCTGCCCAAGATAAAGATCAAGAACGCCATGCCGCTGAGGTCGATGCTCCTGAAAGCAACGGCGAAAACCCTGAGAATGGTCGCCAAAGACGAGATCTTTCCATCTTGGAGAAACTGCAGTTTATCGATCAGGTGACTTCTCGATACAAACGCCCGACCAGAAAATCCCAACCTGTCTCTGCTTCAATTTCCACTTCACCTGAGCCTCTCGAACCGCCAGAACAACCTACCTCAACTGAACCCAGTTCTTCTAATGTCTCTGTCAAGGCAGGCTCCGGCAATGGCGCTGCCCCGGTCGCTTCCAAAGCTGCGATTCTGCCCCGTTCTATTCTGCGCACGGCCAGCCAAATCCGCCGTGAGCTGAGTTCCCAGGCCGAGGAGGAACTGATCCAAGAGTATCGGGAGGCTCGCACTCGCACACTGGTATCGATTCGTTTTCTGTTGTTGTTGGCCGTTTTGCCTCTGCTCACCCAGATCCTCTCGAAAAACTTTCTGTTTGGGCCATTGGTGGATCACTTCCAACAACGGGAGCCTGCCATTGTGGCTCTAAGCCACGAATTCCAAGAAAAAGCCCTGTCAGAGTTCGAGTTTTTCAAGGAAAGAATAGAATTTGAGCGAGCTTTGCACCATCAATCTCCAGAGTGGGATCTGGAATCAGCAGATCAACTGTCCATGAAGGCAGAGGAACTGCTGAAAAAATATAGCCGTAGGAACTCGGAAGGCTTGAAGAATATCCTTGCTGATTTGCTTTCGCTGCTGGTGTTTGGCTGGCTTATCTTTATTGGGCGTGAGGAAATCGAAGTCCTCAAGTCTTTTTTGGATCGTCTGATCTACGGCCTCAGCGATAGTGCCAAGGCTTTCATTATTATTCTCTTTACCGATGTGTTTGTCGGTTATCACTCTCCCCACGGTTGGGAGGTGCTGCTGGGTAATTTGGCTGCCCATTTGGGGTTACCGGAGAACCGCGATTTTATCTACGGCTTTATTGCTACTTTTCCGGTTTTCCTAGATACGCTTTTTAAGTATTGGATCTTTCGCTATCTAAACCGTGTATCGCCGTCTTCGGTGGCCACCTATCGGGCTATGAACGATTGATTTTTGGGTTAACCGGAACAACTGTGGCCGCGCGGGCGTAAGGATTGTCGATGGCAGAACCCGCAGACAAACCAACGCTCCAATTCGGCGGCAGGGGTAGGACAGCGGCAGGCGGGGCAAGGGAACAGGTTCTCCTGGGTTTGTTGTTGCTTCACCACTCTGGCCCAGCGCTCGAAAGCCACTTTCGGGTCGGAGGTGGGCTGTTTTGGATTGGGGCTGCGACAGGATCCAGGGCGTTGTCCATCTTGGTCTGCTAGGCGGGGAGCGCCATAAAACTTGCTGGTCAGCTCCGCATCAGGATGGGGGGCAGCCGGGCTGGATCCCTTGTGCCAGGCACCAGAGCTGAAGCGGATATCGCTGAGGGGAGATTGTAGCCGGCTGTTGAGTTTCCTGAGAATGATCTGGCGTTGCAAGGTTAAGTTTTGTGCCCAGGCCGGGGTAGAGGTGGCCACCTGCAGCACCTGTCGGCGCAGGCTGAGAGGATAGGTTTGGGCGGCTACGGCCTCTCCGACGAGTTCGGGCCAGAGCTGCCGCAGGGTTTGCATTTGCTTCAGTTCAGCCCAACGGGGATGGCTGCCAAAGCTTCCCAGTACCTCATCTAACCGCTGCAACATGGTGTCGATAGGGTGTCAATGGCAGGCAATAGCTTAGGAAACACCATTTTGGTCTTCCGGCGATTGTGCTGCTTCTTTGAGGGCAGAGTGAATGGAGTCGGCATCGGGCAAAGGAGGGGATCCACCGTTTTGACTGAGGGGGGCAAATCCCTCTAGGCTGCGGATGTGAATATCTTGTTGCGGGAAGGGGATGCGGATCCCACGTCGCCGAAACTCAGCCTCGATCAGGAAGTTTAGCTCGCTGATCAAGACAAACTGATCTTGAGGACGGTTGATCCACACCAGCAGCTCAAAGTTAAGTGCAGAAGGGCCAAAGGACTTGAGCCAGACTTGGGGGGCAGGGCTGCTCAACACCCGAGCATTTTCTTTGGCTGCGCTGAGCAGAGCTTCGGTGACCAGGGCCGTATCGGAGCCGTAGGCCACGCCGACCGGAATGTGGATGCGACAGCGGGGATCCCGGTAGCTCCAGTTCACCACCTTCGATTCGGTAAAGCGGGAGTTGGGCACAATCACAAAAATGCGATCCAGGGTGCGCAAGACGGTGGCCCGTGGGCCAATGCGCTCCACTGTGCCGAGCAGGTTGTCCACTTCCACCAGATCCCCGATTTGGATGGGGCGCTCCAGCAAAATGGCAATGTAGCTGATGTAGTTGTTGGAGAGGTTTTGCAAACCAAAGCCGATCCCCAAACCCACCGCCCCGGCAATAACCGCCAAGGAGCCCAGATTAAGGCCGCTGAAGGGCAAGACCAGAAGGATGCCGAACAGGGTCAGGATGTACTTGAAGATGGCCGCCGAAGACTCTTGGGTGCCCAGATCCAGCCCTAGGCGTGCCAAAAAGCGCTGCTTGAAGCCAACACTGACGTAGTGGGCGCCGGTGAAAACCAAGATGGAGAGGACGAGGAAGACCAGCAAGCTGGCAATCGAAACGCTGGAGTTGGGCAGAGGCTGGGTGAGAACGCCCAGAGCCGTGGCAACCACACGACCCAGGCCCAGGTAAAAGGAGCGCTGAAAAGGTCGCAGGGCAGGTATGAAGCTGATACCGCGATCCAGCGAGATGCCGGCGATGAGGATCACCCCCACGCCCCGCAGCAGCATCCCACCCACATCGATCCAGGTGCCCCAGGTCTCTCCGGCCTTAAGCTCCAACCAGCCTTGCAGACGGGTTAAGCTGCGGTCGAACAGCCGCCAGAGAAAGAACCCCACCACCAGGGTGGCGATCCCTGCCAAAAGGGTCAGAACCAGCACGCGCGGATCCTGGGCCCGCTGCAGAGCCAGCAGATCTTCGCGGTAATCGGCAATCGCTTGCTCCAACCGCCGCGCCCAACTGTTAGCCACCAGACGAACGTCATTCAGGTTCACCTGACCCGGTGCCACCCTGCGCTCCGCGGCAGCATCGGCATAGGTGACGGTAAACAAATACCGTTGGGTGGCCTCAAAGCGGCCTCTTTCCCCCAGGCGTAAGATGTATTGCCCATTGGCATCCTGGGCTACCCGTACCTCTGGCTGTGGCAACTGCCCTTCTTCGAGAAAGCGCTCGATGATCGCCCGAACGTTGTCGGCCCGCACATCGCTGGGGTAGTCTGCCGTCTGCAGGCGGAACACCGGTATGTTCCCGACCAACACCTCTGTGCCCTCTTGGCCGGTCAAAGGGATCCCGACTGGGCTGGGAGCCGGAGCAGGGGATCCCTCAGGAGTTGGCGCTTCAGCCGGTGTGGGTCGGGGATCGGCCAGGAAAAAGTTGGGATCCCGAAATTCAAGGGCTTGAGCCAATGAAGGGGCAGAGGCAACGGCAGGGGTAAGCCAGAGACCTATCCCCACCGCCAGCCCAACCCAAAGAGCTGCTCGCTTAAGTGGGACGGAGTCCTGCATGGCCGGTTTGGTACGAACGCCTATCGATCAATTGGGGATCCCTGGTGCTGCCCTGTAAGCTCATGGTGGCACAAGCCGACCTCAATTTTGGCCGATCTGAGCAAGGATTTTAGGTGCCCTGAGAATGGCCCAGAAGGCGTTGACGCAGCTTTTTGATTCTATCTCGCAGCTCGGCGGCTTCCTCAAATTCTAGGTTTTTGGCGGCCTCTTTCATCTTCAGTTCCAGTTGGCCGATCAGCTCCGGAATCTCGGAGAGAGGGATCTCTTGCGCAGCTTGAAAGGCTTTTTCCAGATCTGGGTCGTTAAGTTTGCGGGAGATGGCCAAAAAAGACAAGATGGCATTGCTGTTTTTCTTGACGATGGGCTTGGGCGTGATGTTGTGTTGGCGGTTGTATTGCAATTGAATTTCGCGGCGACGCTGGGTTTCGGCAATGGCCCGGGCCATGCTGCTGGTCATGGTGTCGGCGTACATCACCACCATACCGCGGACATTTCGTGCTGCCCTCCCAATCATCTGAATCAGGGAGCGCTCTGCTCGCAAAAACCCTTCTTTGTCAGCATCCAAAATGGCCACCAAGGAGACTTCCGGCAGGTCTAACCCTTCCCGCAGCAAGTTAACTCCTACCAACACGTCAAAGGCCCCTTCTCGAAAGTCTTGTAGGATTTCAATTCGCTCAATCGAGGTGATCTCGGAATGCAAATAGCGAACTCGGATCCCTCGCTCCTGGAGATATTCCGTGAGGTCCTCTGCCATCCGTTTGGTGAGGGTGGTCACGATCACCCGTTCGGCAGATCCCTGCCGAGAGCGTTCCAATCGCAAATAAATTTCTCCCAGCAAATCGTCCACTTGCCCAGCCGTAGGGCGCACATGCACCTCGGGATCCACCACCCCAGTGGGCCGAATCACCTGTTCGATAACCCGACCGCTGCCCTGCACATAAAACTTCAAGGTCTTGCCATCTTCCACCCGGGTTTCAAATTGGGCCTCGCTCTGCTCCAGTTCCCAGTTGCCGGGGGTAGCCGAAACAAAGATACACTGATGAACCTTGGCCCAAAATTCTTCGGCTTTGAGGGGGCGATTGTCGAGGGCGCTGGGCAGGCGAAAACCATGATCTACCAGCACCTGCTTGCGGGCACGGTCGCCATTGTACATGCCGCGAATTTGGGGCACGGTCACGTGGGACTCATCCACCACCAACAGCCAATCGTCGGCCTTGAAATAATCCACCAAGCAGGCGGGGGGCTCTCCTGCTTTGCGTCCCGTTAAATGTCTAGAGTAGTTTTCGATCCCATTGCAATAGCCCACCTCTCGCAGCATTTCTAGGTCGTAGCGGGTGCGCTGTTCCAGCCGTTGGGCTTCCAGGAGCTTGCCTTCTTTGCGAAAGAGGGCCAGTTGCTCTTCCAGTTCTTGCTCGATATTGAGGATTGCCCGCTCCAGTTGTGCTTCCGGCGTTACAAAGTGCCGAGCAGGATAAACTCTGAGGGCGCTGAGGCTGTTCAAAATCTCACCTGTAACCGGGTCGATTAAGCGAATGGCCTCGATCTCATCCCCAAAAAATTCGATGCGAATGACCCGATCCTCATAGGCCGGCACAATTTCCAGCACATCCCCTTTGAGGCGAAATCGCCCCCGCACCAGCTCCAGGTCATTGCGCTCGTACTGGATGCTGGCCAGATCCCGCAAGACATCCCGTTGGTTGATCTCCTGGCCGACTTTGAAGGGGATGGAAGCCTTCAGGTATTCTTCTGGCATGCCCAGACCATAGATGCAGCTCACCGAGGCCACCACAATCACATCCCGCCGTTCAAACAAGGAGCGGGTAGCCGAGTGCCGCAACATATCGATTTCATCGTTGATGGAAGAAGATTTGGCGATGTAAGTATCGGTGCTGGGAACATAGGCTTCCGGTTGGTAATAGTCGTAATAGCTGATGAAGTATTCGACGGCATTATTGGGAAACAGCTCTCGTAGCTCATTGCACAGTTGTGCTGCCAAAGTCTTATTGTGGGCCATCACTAAGGTGGGCCTGCCCACCTGCTGAATGGTATGGGCGATGGTAAACGTTTTGCCGGTTCCGGTTGCTCCCAGCAAGGTTTGAAAACGATGGCCTTCTGAAATCGACTTCACCAAGCCGGCAATTGCCTTAGGTTGATCTCCGGTGGGTTGATAGGGAGAAACCAGTTGAAACTCTGACATGGGTTTGACTTTCGGATGGGCCTAGATAGCTGCCGGGCTGGTCAAGGCAGGGCTGATCTGCACGTTGGTTTGGAATGGTGGTGCGGATCACAAAGGCTTGTGGGGTGCCTCTAAACTTGGCCGCCTGCTCAGCGGTGGGCTCCAGCTGGCACACCAGGGTTAGCCTCTGTTCCATGGTAAGGTTTTATCATGCAGGACTGAGGGCAGCGCTTCTTCACTAGGCCTGTTCATGCCAGCAGTGCAGAGCAGTAGGGCCTGGGTGTCCGCGCCATGTCTCCCTCGGTGCAGAGATTGAGATATGGGACGACGGCAACTCTTGCGCGGGATCCTGATTGGGCTTGGTCTTCTGGCCGCCATGGTGGTGTGGGTTGTCGTATGGCTGCTCACCCGCAGTCCGGTGGCTTTGTTGCTGGCCCACCCGGAGCTGCCGCCAATTGTGGGTTTGGCCCCTCGCTCCGCACAAGCGCTGCTGGTGTTGGCTGTTCCCCTGGACGAGGTGCAAGCGTTTTGGCAAGCGGCAACTCCTGCCCCCCAGCGACGCGCTGCCCGTCAGCAGTGGCAAAAGTTTTTCTCCCCTGAAGGCCCAGGCTGGCTGGGATCCATGCTGGCCGGGGGATCCCTTGATTTTGAGCGGGAGGTGCGGCCCTGGCTGGGGAGGAGCACCCTCTTGGCCAGTTTGCCGGAGTGGGGCACCTTGGTTGCCCTGGAAACGCGGGATGCGGCGCTCTCTCAGTTTGAGCTGAACCTATTGTGGGAACGGCAGAGCTTGGCCGGGAGGCCGGTGCAGGTGGACACTTACAAGGGCATTCAGGTGGTGTCTAGCCCGATTCCGGGCCTGCAGGGTTTCTCGGCAGCCGTTTTCGGCGAGCAATACGTGTTGCTGGCGGAGCAGCCTGCTGCCATTCGGGCTGCAATCGATGCTTGGCAGTTGCCGCAGTTGTCTCTGGTGGCTCAGCCGTTGTTTCGGCGGGTGATCCAGCCGCTGCGGGAGGCACATGTGGGTTGGGCCTTCTGGCAGAATCCAGAGGCGGTTTCTCCAGACGGGCTGACGTTGCAGGCGGTAGGGCTGGGGTTGGGGGTGAACTTCCAGGGCTTGGTGGCCGAAAGTGCTGCCCTCTGGCATGCGCCCGCTGGCTTCTCCTTGCCGGCGGCAGAAGCCTTTCGCCCGCAGATCCTTCAACATCTGCCGGATGAGACCTTGGCGCTGATTTCCGGAGAGAATCTGGCCTCAGTTTGGCAGAGCCTGGGGCAGATCCAGCCCCTAAATCCCCTGGGATTGCGGGTGGATCCCGGCCAGTGGCTGCAGCGCTTGCAATCTCAGGTGGCGCTGGACTGGCAGCGTCTGTTGCCAGAACGGGGAGAGTTTGCCTTTGCCCTTTTGCCCGGCGACGGGGATCCAGCCTGGCTGTGGGTCGGTAAGCTGCCGGATGAGTCGGTCGCGACAGCGGGACGGAGTCCTTATTTCGACTTGGATGAGCGGGCACGCGCCCAAGGCTGGCAGGTAATCTCTCTGGCAACGAAGCGTGGCACCGCCACTGCCTGGGCCAAACCAACCATTCCCGCAGGGGGGCAGTCAGAACCCCAGCCGGTGGCGACAGCGGGACGGAGTCCTCACCGCTCTATCCATCGACCGGAGATCCCTGTGTTGGCAGGCGAGCCGCTGGAAGTCAGTGGGAAAGGAGGATCCGCGTCATTGCAGGCGGCAGAGGCTCTCCCCCAGTCGCGTCAGCGGCGCGGAGCGCTAACGCTGCCAGGGATCCCGCTGCCGGCACAGGTGTATCATGCCGATCGCAAAGGCTATTCCTACCTGGCCTCTTCTTTGGGGGCTCTGGAGACGGCCCTCGCGGATCCCCCCTTGAGTGCAAATCGCGCCTGGCGCAAGTTGGTGGCTTCCCTGCCCCACCGCAATTTGGGCTATGGCTATGGATCCCTGGGGTTGCTCTTGGAAAGCGAGCTGCCCGACCCGGTCGCGTCAGCGGCGCGGAGCGCTAAGGGATCCCGCTGGTCATCCACGCGCTTTGCCTTCGCCACCACAGCCTTCACCGTTTCTGAGGCTCCCTATCCGGATCAGGGTCGCCAGATTACCCAAATGGGCAAGCTGTTTTGGCAGTGGTATTGAGGGAGGGTCAGACTATCCAGGGATCCCGACAGTTGGCGTGGATGTATTTGGCCAGGTAGACCTGGTTGCCTGTTTCATTCCACTCCACAAAGTCGAAGATTTGGGTGAGCAGCAGCATTCCTCGGCCCGACTCTTCGGTTTCCAAGATGTTATGTTGGCATCGGTGGAGCTTCTCTTGGGGACAAAAGCCGGGCCCTTGATCTCGCACCAGCCATTGGTAAAAGGGCTCCGAGCTGGCGTACTCGATGATCACCTTCTTGTTGGGGTCGAGGCCGTTGCCGTGGCGGACGGCATTGATGATTGCTTCCTGTAGGCCCAAACGTATTTCCGCTCTCCAGGCAGGAGGGACTTTTGAGATCAAGAGATCGAGGACAGGCTGAGTGTAGAGGGTGGAGGGAAAGCTGATAACGCTCCAGGAGCAGTGGGCGGGTTTGAGGGAAAGGGCAATCACGGAGGCAGTCTTCCCTGGGGCACGGCACTCTGACCCCATTCTAGCAATCCCATCGGGGTCAACCCCAGCAGAGGTGCGGCAGGAGCTCGGCAAGGGGACTTTTGCCGTACCATCTTGAGTGGTAAGTCTCTTCGCGGTTTTATGGCGATCAAGGTTGGAAATAAGGTCAAAGTTCGCTCTGTCCAGGATCGCGGACAAGAAAACCTCAGCGCTCTGGTGGGCAAAGAGGCTGTGGTGCTGGCACGGCGTGTGGTCGATGGCAGCGGTGTCGGCTACATTCTGGAGTTTCCCGATCGCTCTCGACATTGGTTTTTCGAGAGTGAACTGGAGGTGCTCTAAGCCCCTGTCTGTGTTCTGTTGTCTAGAGGGTCGGTTGGTGGCTTCTCCTCCTCATTTGACTCGCCGTTTGCTGGCCCGCCAGATGGCCGCGCAGGTGGATGGCCTGACCGTGGAAATGGCTGCTGCTGCTCTGGAGGCTATGCTGGACAGCATTAGCCAATGCCTGGCCCAGGGGGGATCCGTGCGGCTGGCTCGCTTTGGCACGTTCTCGCTGCGCCATCGTCCCGCCCGGCAAACCTATCATCCGCGCACCAAGGCCCCCATCCACATCCCGGCTGCCGATGTGCCTCATTTTGTTCCCAGCCCTGAGCTGGGGCGTCCAACTGGAGTTCGGGTGTCCACGTCTGAGTCCGCGGGATCCGTGTAGGGTAGCTGCAGAATGACCGTCCTGCTGTGGTTTCGCACCGACTTGCGCCTGCTGGATCACCAGCCGCTGACGCGGGCCTGCCAACAGGGATCCCCTTTGATCCCCTTGTATTGCTTGGATCCCCGCCAGTTCGGCGAGACTTCCCTTGGGCTCCGCCCCAGAACCGGCCCTTTCCGCGGTCAGTTTTTGCTGGAGAGTTTGGCGGATTTGCGGCAGCAGTTGCGGTCGCGCGGCTCGGATTTGGTGATCCGCAAGGGACAGCCGGAACACGTGATCCCCACCTTGGCACAGGAGTGGGGGGTCGAGGCGGTCTATGCCCATGAAGAGGTGGGCACCGAGGAGAAGGAGGTGGCGGCTGCTGTTGAGCGGGCTTTGCGGTCTCTGGGGATCCGGCTGCAGGTCGATTGGGGCCACACCCTCTACCACCCTGAAGATCTCCCCTTTTGCCTCTCCCAACTGCCGGAGCTGTTCACCCGCTTTCGAAAGCAAGTCGAGGAAAGCACTCCCATCCGGGATCCCTTGCCCATTCCCTCGATCCCCCCCCTGCCATCGGGTTTGGATCCCGGCCCTCTGCCTACTTTGGCCTCGCTGGGGCTATCCCCACCTGCCGGGGATCCACGGGCCCGCTTCACCTACACCGGCGGGAGCACCGCTGCCCATGCCCGCCTGCAAACCTACTTTTGGGATCTGGATCGGCTGCGCATCTACAAAGAAACCCGCAACGGCATGTTGGATCCCGACGATAGCTCCCGGCTTTCTGCTTGGTTGGCCCTGGGCTGCATCTCCCCTCGCACCGTCCATGCCGAGGTCAAGCGTTATGAGCAGGAGCGGGTGCGCAATGAGTCCACCTACTGGCTGGTGTTTGAGCTGCTGTGGCGGGATTATTTTCGGTTTATCTTGGCCAAGCACGGCGCCAAACTGTTCCGTCCTTCTGGGATCCAAGGGATCCCTATCCCTTGGCAGCAGGATTGGCCGCGCTTTCAGGCTTGGTGTCGGGGTGAGACGGGCTACCCCTTGGTGGATGCCAACATGCGGGAGCTGGCGGCTACCGGATTTATGTCCAACCGGGGACGGCAGAATGTGGCCAGCTTTTTGACCAAGAACCTGGGCATCGACTGGCGCATGGGCGCTGAGTGGTTTGAGTCGTTGCTCATCGACTACGACGTGGCCAGCAACTACGGCAATTGGAACTACACCGCCGGCGTAGGGAATGATGCCCGTGGCTTCCGCTACTTCCACATCCCCAAACAATCTCGCGAGTACGATCCCAAAGGAGACTATCTGCGCCACTGGTTGCCGGAATTGGCCGGGATCCCGGGGGACAAAATCCACGAGCCCTATCGCCTCACTGCTGCCGAGCAGAAGCAATTTGGAGTTCGGTTGGGGGTGGACTACCCTCGCCCACTGGTGGATTTGGAGAAGTCTCTCGCGGCCAACCGACGGGTTTATGAAGCTGCCCTGACCTGCCGATAGGCGTGGCTATGTCTGGGGCTTCTTCCCGAGAGGGGGCTGAGGGGATTTTCTGAGGCGCAGTTCCGGCCCAAGAGTGCTATTCTAGTTAAGCACTATCCTGGCTCAGTAGCTCAGCGGTAGAGCAGGGGACTCATAAGCCCTTGGTCGCGTGTTCAAATCACGCCTGAGCCATCTCTATGAAACCCTTACTAGAGGCCCCTTTCCGTTGTGGAGTAGGGCTTCTGGCTTTTTGGGGCCACTTTGCGCTGTTTCTAGGACTGGGACAAATAGGGTCATTTCGAGTCGGATCAGCCTATTATTTTAGTGAAGCTGATAGTGAAGGATTTGAGCTGGTGGACAGCATCACCAAAGCCACTCTGGAGCGGATCGCTCAAGCCAATGGTCGGCTGAAGTCTGCCAATGTGGGTTTGTCCATCTTGCTCCGCAATAGTCGGCTGTATCTGCGGGGGACGTTACCTCCTAAGCCTGGATCCCTCAAGGATAAGGCGTTTCAGCAGGAGATTGCTTTGGGGTTTCTGGGGATCCGTGCCAATCCGGCGGGGGTGAGTGCGGCAGAGCGGGAGGCTCGCCGGGTGGGGATTGCGCTGCAGGATGGGACGTTTGATTGGCGGTGCTTCCTCAAACCAGAGGCAGTCCAAAAGATGAGTCTCCTACTCTGGGACAAGTATGTGGCCTACAAATCTAAGTCGGTGGCAGTGACCACGGTGCTTTCGACCTACGCCAAGACACGGGCCAAGCTCGTCAAGTGGAATCAGCCGATTGAGGATAAGTTGGCGGCCTATCGGTTGAGTATGATTCGGGTGATGGGAGATTCGATGGCGCCGACACTGGATTCGGGGGATATGGTGATTGTGGATGAGTCGGTGAAGTTTGCGGACCAGATTGTGGAAGGAATTTTTGTTCTCAGGATTGATGGCTATCTGCGGGTGAAGCGGTTGGAGCGGATGAAGGAGCGGATCCGGGTGTTGAGTGATAATCCGGCCTACCGTCCGGAGGTGTATCGCCTCAATCAGTTGCAGGAGGAGTTTTCGGTGCTAGGCAGGGTGGTGGCAGCTGTGAAACCGACGGCCTAAGGGGGTAGTATTAGGTCGTGTTGATCTTATGTTAGGATAGAGAGAATAATTTATAGAGGAAAGAGGATGAAGTTGGTTTTTTTAGATGAAAACAAATGGCAGAAGA
>NZ_JBSSDD010000022.1:0-13133 GCF_054060415.1 Thermostichus sp. OS-CIW-32
GTGGAGGTAGCGCCTGCGGTGCGTGGCTGATGGCCTGACCTGACGCTTCAACAGCATTGGTGGATCCCCCAGCTTGGTCTGGGGGATTTTTTTGTGGTTTCCCTAGCAACAAGAATGAAGTTTCGCCTACCCTCCAAGTGAAGAGGAACGGTTCGAGCCGCAGGGATCAGTGGGTGGCGCTCAGTTCCTTGGTTGGGCAGCATTGCAGAGCAGCAGGGCATCTGGATCCCAAAGGATCTGCCCATCAAGAGCCATTCTCCCCAACACCGGCATTCCTACTTGGGCTTCCAGGCGCGGGATCAAAGTTGCATCCAGCTTTTCCAAGGCTTGGGGATCCCCAGTTTCGGGCAGGGATCCAACCAGCACCCATCCCAAACCACGGGCCCTGGCTTGGCGTAACAGGGCGGCAAAAGCAGCACCTTGGCTCAGGGCGGCCTCCCGTTGCAACGTCAACAGCAAGCTCAACCCCCACGCATGGGCTAGATCGGCCCAGGTTTGGCCTGGCCCTATGGGATCGGCAACGCTGCCCGGCAAAACCAGTAGGGGATCTCTCTCTCCTGCCCACTCGGAGATTTGTTGCCAGAGGGCCTTTAGCTGAGCTTCCGAAGGGTTGGGATCCACTCTGAGCCGGCCCCAAGGGCGTTGAACCACCTGCTGCCAAGCGTCGGCCACTGCCGTAGCTCCTGGGATCCCCGGCCAGGTGTTGGCCACCATCACCTTCATGGCTCTGCCTCCCATAGGGCGAGAAACTCCGGCTGGATCTCGAAGCCAAATACCAAAGCCATATCCCGCAGCATGGAGACGGATCCCAGGTTCTGCTGCTTAAACCACCGCATCAACACAAAGATCTTCTGATAGACAAAGATCTCCAACGCTTCTGGGTTGTAAACAATGCCCTCCCGAGGGTTGAATTGGTGGGGCACCATCATAGCCGCGTAACGGGCCAGTTCTCCTTGGCGCCAATTGAGAAAGTAGGGCATCCAGGGGTAGACTGTATCCCAACGAATAAACCACAGGCGCACCTCCGGGATCTCGGACAGCTCCCGTGGATCCTCAGGGCTGCGCGGCCAATCGATGGCGCATTGCACCTGCTGGGCAGCACGCACGGGATCGGCCATCAAGGTTTTCACCAGCTCATGGCCGGGGGTGAGATCCAGAGTTTGAATGGCCTTGGCAGGAAGGTAGAGGGTAATCGGCACGGCAACACAGCTATCTGGCTTGCAAATGCAGCTTATCTCAGCTCTGCTCTGTCTTGCTCGCCACTGGGATCCCTAGACGGGTGAGATCCAGGGCAAAACCTGCCGTTACCAAAAACACTTGGTCGGCCAGGGGAGCCAGCCTTTGGGTCAGTTCCCCCATCCGATCCCGAAACCGCCGCCCCAGTGGGTAAGCGGGCACCACCCCCCAGCCCACTTCTTCAGACACCAGGAGGATCTCCCCTCTATGGCTTTGCAAGGTTGCCAAGAAGGATTGCACCAAGGGATCCCATTCTGAAGAGGGACAGTCTAGGCCCTGCGCCACCCATCCCCCCAGCGAATCCACCAGCGCACAACAGGGCTGGGGCAACTTTTGCAGTTCTGCCCCCAAGTCCCTCCCGGTTTCCCAAGTCTGCCAACTGGAAGGCCGCCGTTGCCGGTGCTGTTGAACGCGCTCTGCCCACTCTGGGTCAGTCTCAGGATCGGGTTTTGGCCCGGTAGCCAGGTAGACAACCGGCAAGCCTGAAGCGGCAGCCAAACCCTCTGCCAGCCGGCTTTTGCCGGAGCGCACAGGGCCGCAGATCAGCACAATCGACATTACGCTGGAAATCCACTGACGCTTGAGATTAACCTAACAACAGCGCACTTGAACTTCAGGCTCAAAAGCCCGACCATGACAGATCCCAAGCCGATATCTCCGCCTGAACAAAAGGCTGCTTCGGCCTCTTTTCGATCTCCTCAACCGCTCTGGCTCAGCCTAGCGCTGGGGATCACCACTGCTCCCGTTTTGTTGGGCTTGGTCTTGGCAGATCGGGCCGGGAAATGGCTGGGATCCCTGAGCTGGGAAGATCCGGGTTGGTGGCTGGGGGAGCGGCTGCCCAACTTAGACAGCGCCCCGCTACAGGCCCATGAGCAACAACGCAAAAACTCTGCCCCGGTCGAGAACCCCTAGCTTCTCTGTCACTTTCGTATCATAGGAAAGCGAACTAGCAGCAGGAGTTAACAGCCTTTGCGTAGACCGGCCAAACCGTTTCAGGAGTTCGCCTCCACATTCTCGGGGGTGCTGTTCTGGCTGAGCGCGTTTCTCTTCACAACGGTGTTGAGTGCTTGTCTGGGCTACCTATTTGGTCAGCGAGCTCTATCGGGGGTTTCTTCTCCCGTCACCGGCGCCGGTCGGGCTTCTCCTTCCCGCGAAGTTCGGGATCCCCGTACTGTGCCTTTGCTGAACGAGGCTGAGGTAATTGCAGCAGCCGAAGCCAGCCTTCGTCCGTCCCCAACTCCCACCCCCCTCTTTACCCCAGCACCCACGCCGGTTGCAACTCCCACTCCAACACCCACCCCCAGATTGTCTCCTGAATTGGCGGCGGCCCCGTCGCCAACTACTCGCCCCGCCACCCCATCTCCTCCACCTTCTCGTTCCCGTCAGCAGGACGGAGTTCCTGCCCCGCCAGCGCCCACACCACCTCCGCCCCCCCTACCAATTGCCGCCAGTGGACAGGTCTCTATGCAGGTGCTCTCGGTTCGTCGCGAGGGAAGCCAAGTGGTTCTGAATGTAGCTATGCAAAACAACTCGGTAGAGACGGTGCGCTTTCTCTATAGCTTCCTGAACATTACTGACGACAATGGACGGTCAATCAACGCGCTCACCCAGGGTTTGCCGGGGGAGCTGCCCCCCAATAGCCAAGTCTTCCAGGGAACCATCCGCATCCCAGCCTCGAGCCTAGCCGGATCCCGATCCCTGTCCCTGAGTTTGGCTGATTACCCC
Source organism: Thermostichus sp. OS-CIW-32 (assembly GCF_054060415.1). Classification (NCBI taxonomy): domain Bacteria; kingdom Bacillati; phylum Cyanobacteriota; class Cyanophyceae; order Thermostichales; family Thermostichaceae; genus Thermostichus; species Thermostichus sp. OS-CIW-32. The sequence continues at coordinate 2,962 of NZ_JBSSDD010000022.1, forward strand.
AGCCGCCGCCACCGAGTGGGAGCCAGTGGGATCCCAGTGCCGCCGTAACACCCCTCTTCCTTTAGCTTCAGACCACAGATCCGGTCACGTAGCGTTGCGGAGCAACAGGAGCAACAAAGTTTGTACGGGAAACATGAGGTGGAGTTGAGAAGAGGTGCCTAGCCCAACCTTTGAACAGCCTGAGGAAATCCGAGCGCTTTTTGACCGCATTGCTCCCCACTATGACTCCCTCAACCAAACCTTGAGCCTGGGCCTCCATCAGGTTTGGAAGCGTATGGCCGTGCGTTGGTCGGGCGCCAGCTCAGGAGGATATGTGCTGGATCTGTGCTGTGGAACCGGTGATCTGGCTCTGCAGTTGGCCCGCCGAGTAGGACGAAGGGGACATGTGGTGGGCCTAGATTTCTCTCCCGCCATGCTGGCGATTGCCCGGCGTCGCTCCCGGCTCTTCCCTGGCTACTCCCTGGAGTGGGTTTTGGGAGATGCCTTGGCCTTACCTTTTCCCGACAGTAGCTTCGATGCCATTACCATGGGCTACGGCTTGCGCAATGTAACCGATATTCCCCAAGCCTTGCGAGAGATTAGGCGAGTACTGAAGCCAGGACGTCGTGCCGCCATTTTGGATTTTCACCGCCCCACAGGGATCCCTCTTTGCGAACAATTTCAGCGCTGGTACTTGAACACTCAGGTGGTTGCCCAGGCCAAAACTTTGGGACTGGGATCCGAATATGCCTACATTGATCCCAGCCTAGATCGCTTTCCCTCTGGAGAAGAGCAACGACAAATGGCCCTGCAGGCAGGGTTTGCCAGCGCCAAGTTCTACCCCCTAGCGTGGGGCATGATGGGGGTACTGGTGATTGAGAAGTTTCGTATTGTTTCCATTAATTCCACTAATTCCACTTCCCCGAAGGGAAGCGACTCTCCCCGATTATAACCCTTGTCCAGAGCGGGATCCAGGGGCCTAGATCGACAGGGTCTCGTTTAAGGACTCCGTCCCGCTGGCGCGAAAGGACTCCGTCCCGCTGGCGCGAACGGCTGCAATTTCCCCTTATTTTTCTCTGCCGAGAGGCCTGAAACCCTTGCCCAGAGCGGGATCGACCGGGTCAACGGAAGAATCAGGGTTTGAGGCTTGTCGCCGACCCTGTCGCTAACCATGTTGGTGTAGAAATTAACATGGATCCCTGCGTGGAGGTTGCTGGGGAGCTGCTCCTGAGACGCTGAAGCAGAGGGCCAATGGGGCGAAAAAAGGACTCCGTCCCGCTGGCGCGAAAGGCCTCCGGCCCGCTGGCGCGATGAGAGGCTAGGGAGCAACGACATAACGATCCTGCGAGAGGCGCTCGTTGCCTCCCCACCTTGCTGGTTTGCTCTGGCTGCAGACAGATGTGAAGACTGGGCTTGGGACCCAATTTTTGGGTAAAACTCCCTAGGTAAAAATTACTACAAACCACCACAAGAGCTGGGATCCCCCTCTGGAAAGCTTGGGAAACCCTAAATTCCTGGGGACTTGCTGGGTGGGCTTTCTTCGGTTACCGCTTGCCTACGGCGATCGCCAATGCCGCAGTCACCGCAGCATTCCGGTCGCTTGAAGTCGTCCCAATGGATGCAAGCCCGGCAGCCTTTCAGCATTTCTGGCCAGCGCTCTCGAATCAACAGTTGCCGCAGCCTGACTTCCCGTGATTCCTGAAAGGGGTTTTGGAATTGAACCATAGCTTTTGGGTTTCCCAGCTCTCTTAATCTGGTATAAAAGCAGATTTGAGTTTGGGATCGAGAAACATCAGTATAGCTTAAGGTTTGTGGTGGCCCAATCTTTTTTGCCAGTTTAAGACATTCGAGACAGACCAATCTGCTTTTATTCATCACCTTGGGAAAAGATCTACCAAAAAATGTAAACAGGTCATATAAAACTTAACTCATTTTTTCTCCGCTTAAAACAAAGGTGGGATCCAATGCCAGCAGCATTTGAGTCCGACCGCGGTGTTCCAGGCGGTTCACCGCCGATTGAATCACCTCCACATGATGAGCCCGCACAGCGGCCAGGCCGGCAGAAAGGCCGTAGAGCCCATCCAAAGAGTTGGTCGTCGCCACGACCCGCCCGTTGGGGCTGAGATGGCTCCAGCAGGCTTCCAAGATCTCGCGTAGGGGGTGGCCTCCCTCAATGCAGATGCGATCCGGTGCCGGAGAAAGGTGTTGCAGACAATCGGGGGCAGTACCTTGAATCACCTGCACGTTGGTGAGGCCAAATTTCTCGCAATTGCTCTCGATTAGGCTGACTACCTCGGCATCTCGCTCGATGGCAATCACGCGAGCTTTGGGGCATAGAACAGCCGCTTCAATGGCAATTGTGCCGGTTCCGGCGCCGATATCCCACAGGCAGTGGTTCTCTCCCAGGCGCAACTGGCTTAGCACCAACACGCGCACCTCACGAGGGCTCATCGGGATCCCTGGGATGCGTTCAAAGGCAGAGTCTGGGATCCCTGGGGTGCGGTAGGGCCAAGAGAAGGCGGCTGACATGGGTAAAGTACCGTTGCAGAGGAAGTTTGTCTATACATATCCCTCAGCATAGAGCGAATGCTCAACAGGCCATCTCCAACCTGATAGGGGTGCCGCTTCTCCCGCCCAATCATTGCCCAGATGGGCACCACAAACGCCCTCTGAGCTCAACGGAGTGGTTGGAGCAATTCCCAACCGGCAAAGCTGCAGTCCAAAACCAAAATGATCCTGCCCCCTTGAGGAATCGAGTTGGACACTAGGGAAGTTCTGGAGACAAGCGGGATCCCTTTTACCCAAGAGCTCATTTTGCGCCGGATGTAGCTGGTGCTGCCGGAAAAAGTTGTAGTTGGGGCAATGTTCAGTACAAGAGGATCTTAAGAACGTTTCCTTGAACTGGAGCCTATCAAACCATCCATCCAAAGAATAAGCTTTGCTCGCAGATACAGCCAAATCTCATCATTTGCCCGCAACAGGAATAGAACATATAGGCTCAATACGACGAAAACACACAGGTTCCCTAAAAAAGTGTAGGTTTGGATAATTTGATCGGTGCTCCAGCCAAAGTCGTAGTTTAGGCGGTTCATATCCCCCCTGGCATCTCCTTGGCCGCCCAACAAAGTTCCCCAGGGAACCTCGGCCAATCCCAGTCTGATGCTGTGCCATTCCCAAAAGCTTCTCCACAGGCTGCTGCTCGCGATCCCCAGCACGACAAATCGCAAAGAGTCCCATCGCCAACGATCTGGCAGGGGAAAATAAAAGCTGGCCATCAAAAAGGTGCTGAGATAAAATTCTCCTCCAACGCCGCTAAAGACAAACAACATCTCCCAGGTGCGATTGGGCATCAGCCAGGTCATGTAAAACTGCAATAGAGCAAGAAAGATGGCCAGCACCTGCAGCCACCCAATCCGCTCCTTGCGGGCTGACCAGAAGAGTAGAATCAGTAAAAAGAGGATTCCAAAATACACAAAGGGATCCCTCTGCGAGCTAACGCTTGTCTAGCCGATGGGCAGAGGCAAAGCCCGATACCCGCTCCACCAGGCGACGGTGGCATGGCCAAATTCGTGGATCCAAATGTGAAGAGGCAAATGCAACAACTGCAACAAGCCTATGTTGTTCACCATCAGGGCCACCGCAAACGCAGCCGGGTAAGCCCAAGCGTTGACTGCCCAGTTATCGAAGGAAAACCGATCCCAACGCTGCCGGGATCCCAGCTTTAGGCTCTGCCGCCAGAGCAAACGTGAGCCGCGGAAAGCGCAAATTTCCACTTGCTCCAGCCGTGGAATCCGCAGTTGCTTCAGGATCAGAAACAGTTGGGCGGCGGCAACTTGGGGGGAGAGCTGAGGCCGATAAGGGGATCCGATGAGGTGAATGTGCAGGGTCTCGTCGGCAAAGTCTACTCGGGCACACCAGCGACGCCGCAGCAGCTCCATCCGCACAACCTGCACAATCGACTGGGCGTGTCCAGCTCGGGCCAGGGCTAGGGGATCCGGTGGCCTGGGCATCCCAAGATACCTCGTCGGAGAACAAGCAGTGGGATGGAGAAGATACGCCCATTATCCTCTGGCCCCGCAAGCAAGAGCGGAATTGCGCTCCTTCTCAGGCTGCTCCGAAAGCAGGTTGGTATAGTTGCAGGTGTGGGGAGTGGATGGAAGGTCATGCCCGAATTTGGCAAGCCGGGGTCAAGGCAGATATGGGGGGCGATGCTGCTGTTGAGCTTGGCGGGGGCAGGGCTGTTTCCCCCGGAATCTGTCCAGGCTCAGGCGATTACAGCCCCAGGTTTATCGCGCATTGAGCGTTGGTACTACGACCCCCAGCAGGGGCGGCTGGAAGTCAATACACAGGGAGAGGTGCGGCCTTTCCTGTTTGTTCTGCAAAACCCCCCCAGAGTGGTGCTGGATTTTCCCAACACCCGCTTCGGACGGGAGCCCCAGACCCAGACCTTTGCAGGCCGTGTCGCCTCTGTGCAGATTAGCCAGCTTACGGATACCATCACCCGTTTTGTGCTCTATCTGCAGCCGGATCAGCCCCTCAGCCTTAACCACCTGCAACTGCTCACCGCCGGCCCCTCCCGCTGGGCCGTTCAATTCACCCAGGCCGGATCTCTCTCTTCTTCTCCCCCTTCATCTGCCGGCTTATTGGGAGGTTCCAGGGATCCCTTCCCGCCGTCCCCGCCTTTGCCGACACTGCCTCCCCGACGCCCGGCACCCACCCCATCTCCTCGCTCCGGCCATCAAATTTTAGAGGTATCCCCGCAAGCAGAAGGCTTTTTCATCCGTACCCAAGGCAGCCCCTCCACTACGGTGCGGCGCATCCTCGATCCGGATCGGGTAGTGGTGGATTTTCTCAACACCACCCTCAGCCCTGCCCTCACCCAGCGAGCTTATGTCATCAACCGTCTGGGGGTTTCGCGGCTGCGTATCGGGCAGTTTGAGCCCACCGTTGCTCGGGTAGTGCTGGATGTGGATTCCTCCGGTGGCGACTGGGAAGCCCGCTACGACCCACAGCGGGGTGGGATCTGGATCCAGCCTGCCGGGGGTGCTGCCCAGGCCAGCCTTTTGCCCGAGGTCAGCTCTGTCAACAGCAGTGGGCCGCTGGCCACGTTGCAATCGGTTCAGCTCCAGGGCAACCAGTTGATCATCAGCGCCGATGGATTCATGTTCTACCGGGCCGGCTGGGATCCCGAGAGTGGTGGCTACCGCATCAACGTGGCGCCCGCTCGCCTGCCCCAGTCTATGCCGGATCCCGGCTTGCCGGTTGGAGGGCCGGTGGAGCGGATCCGCTTTGTCCAGGAAGATGCCCGCACGGTCAGCATTCTGGTGCAGCCCGCCGAGGAGTTCAATGTCTTCGAGCCCAACCCCGGCCAGGGATCCCGCCGCATTACCTTGGAGCTGCGACCTCTGAATGCTCCTCCACCAATACCTCAGCCGCAGACGCCCGGCCCTGCCTCCCCTTCCACCCCCCAATCTCTGAACCGGACGGTCATTGCCATCGACCCCGGCCACGGGGGACGGGATCCCGGTGCTATTGGGGTAGATGGGATCCAGGAGAAGGACATCGTGCTCTCCGTTGCCCACCAGGTGCAACGACTGCTGCAGGAGCGGGGGTACGGGGTGGTGATGACCCGCACCGATGACCGGGAAGTGCTGCTGCAACCGCGGGTGGATATGGCCGTTCAGGCCAATGCTGCCCTGCTGGTGAGCATTCATGCCAACGCCCTGGATCGCTCCGGCATTCACGGCATCGAGACCTATTACCTGCGACCCGATAGCGCCGAGCTGGCCGCCATCTTGCACCGCAGCTTGGTCAGGGCCACCGGTGCTGCTGACCGGGGGGTGAGACGAGCCCGCTTTTTTGTGGTGCGGGAAACACCTGTGGGTATGCCCTCCGTGCTGCTGGAGTTGGGATACGTAACCAACCCAACCGAAGGGCGAAAATTGGCCACTGCCGAATATCAGGCTATTTTGGCGCGGGCCATTGCCGATGGCATTGAGACTTTCTTGCGCAGTCGCTAGCCGTTGGCTGAGCTTGTTCATGTCTATCGGATCTCTCAATTGATCCTTAATTGATCGAATTGACGATCCAGTTGGCCCAGTTGATCTCAGAGGGAAGGCAGGGAATCTGTCGCCGAGATTCTCGAAAGCAGGGTAGGATACAGCAGCTTAGGCCAAGGTGTTGAGGAGAACGGAGCATGCAGTGGGAGTGGAAATCAGAGCCAGATCCCAGTTGGCCAATTGGGGTGTTTGACAGCGGCTTGGGCGGGCTGACGGTTTGGCGAGCCTTACGCCGCCGGCTCCCCCAGGAACGGCTCATCTACTTCGGCGACACAGCGCGGTTGCCCTATGGGGAACGCTCGCCAGAGGAGATCCTGGCCTTTGTGCGGCAAATTCTGACGTGGATGCAGGCGCAGCCGGTGAAGCTGGTGGTGATGGCCTGCAATACCAGCTCGGCCTTGGCTCTGGACCACGTGCGGCAGGAGTTTGCCCTGCCCGTTCTGGGGTTGATCCTACCCGGCGCCCAGGCAGCACTGGCCCAAGGATCCCGCATTGGGGTGCTCGCCACGGTGGCCACGGTCAAGAGTCGCGCTTACTCAAAAGCCATTCAGGAGTACAGCGCTCTGGATCCCAAACGCTTTCCGCACCCTGTTCATTGTTGGGAGCAAGCCTGCCCTGAGTTCGTCCCTCTCATTGAAGCCGGATGGCTGGATAGCCCTGCTCTGCGACAGGCGGCTGAACACTACTTGCAGCCCCTGTTGCAAAAAGGGATCGATACCCTTGTCTATGGCTGTACCCACTACCCCTTGCTGGATCCGATCCTGAAGCCTTTGCTGCCCCCCTCGGTCAAACGAGTGGATCCGGGGATGGCGCTGGTGGGATTCCTGGCCCGCGAATTGAGTTTGTGGGACTTGCGTCGCCCCTTGACCGCTGCTTGGGGAGAACCCCACCGTTTCTACGTGAGCGGGGACCCAGAGCGATTTGCCCAGTTGGCCACTCCTTGGTTGGGCTTTCGGCCCCAGGTAGAACGGGTGGAATTGCCGGCTTTGGATGTCAGCAACTCCCTCCGCCCCTGAGCGCCCTTCTCCTCGGGGATAAAGATTGGGGGCCCCTCAACGGGTCATCACCTGCAAGGGGAAACGTTCCGCCAACTCCCCTTCCACCTTGGGTAGCCATTCCTCTTGGAACACCCACACCTGCCCCTGCTGTACACGGCCATCGGGGTTTTGCGTCAGCTCCAGCCAGTACACAAATTGGTTTCCCCGCAGCACCACCCCTTGGATGGCAAGGGCCAAGGTATAGCCCGGACTGCCTGCCAGAGCTTCTGGGGATGGGTAGCGAATCACCTCCACTGCCTGATCCAGATCGGCGGCGATCTCCGGCCCATAGACATCGCGAATGGCTTGAAAGAGGTCTTCTGCCGTCAGTCCTTGGGGGCGAAAGAACGTCATCCGCTCCGAGCGAATCGTCTCCCGATCCAGCGGGTTGATGATCCGTCCTGGCGGAGCCACCGAGGCCAAGAACGTAAAGCGGGATCCATCCGGCTCCACTCGGTTGATGTTCAGGGTTTCGCCCGGACGGGGCCGCAGCACAGGATTGTCCCTCACCCAGGCCGCCACCTGATCCGGAGATTGCCCGGGGATCCCCCAAGCTGCCAACTGAAGGCCCGTCGCCCAACAGGCCATTGCCAAACCGGTTCCTTGCACCCAACTACCCCAGAGAGCCCTTGTTTGCTTTACACCCAAGACCGGCCAGCGATTGCAACGCACGTTCCCATTCCTCCGGGCGAACAACACAAAACTGAAAGAGATCAATTGAGGTAAGAGATCAATTAGGCGGGCATGGGCAGATCCATCCTCGATGCAAGCGCCCAACAGTCTTGCCCCTCCCCACTGTACCTGAAGATGTCGGTGCGCCTGTTGCGCCTGAGCGCGAGCATCACGGCCAATAGCTGCAAGGATCCCTCGGCAAGATACGCAGATCCCCGGCGGCTTATCCGCCAAAACGTAAAAAGTATCTTAAGATCAACGGTAAGCAAATCTCATACGCACTAGGTCAGCACCTCAGGAGGTAACCGATGGCTCTCGTTGCAATGCGGACGCTGCTGGATCATGCCGCCGAACATGGCTACGGCATTCCTGCCTTCAACGTCAACAACATGGAGCAGATCCAAGCAATCATGCAGGCAGCCCATGAAACCAACAGCCCCGTTATCCTGCAAGCCTCTCGAGGGGCACGCAAGTATGCGGGCGAGAACTTTCTGCGGCACCTGATCCTGGCGGCAGTGGAGACCTACCCCCACATCCCCGTCGCCATGCACCAAGACCACGGCAATAGCCCGGCTACCTGCTATTCCGCCATCCGCAACGGCTTCACCAGCGTCATGATGGATGGATCCCTCAAGGAAGATGCCAAGACCCCGGCCAGCTACGAGTACAACGTGGCCGTTACCTCCGAGGTGGTGAAAGTGGCTCATGCAATTGGGGTAAGCGTGGAAGGAGAACTGGGCTGCCTGGGATCCCTGGAAACGGGCCGTGGGGAAGCGGAAGATGGCCACGGCGCGGAAGAGGCGCTCAGCCATGACCAACTCCTCACCGACCCCGACCAAGCGGTAGACTTTGTGGAGCGAACTCAGGTGGATGCGCTGGCCGTAGCCATTGGTACCAGCCATGGCGCCTACAAGTTCTCCCGGAAGCCCACTGGTGACATCCTCGACATGGAGCGCATCGCCGAGATCCACCGCCGCCTGCCCAACACGCACCTGGTGATGCACGGTTCCTCCTCGGTGCCCAAGGAGCTGATCGACATCATCAACGAATACGGCGGCTCCATTCCCGAGACCTACGGTGTGCCGCTGGAAGAAATTCAGCGGGGCATCCAAAATGGAGTGCGCAAAGTAAACATCGACACCGACAACCGCCTGGCCATCACAGCTGCCGTGCGCCGCGCTCTGGCCGAGAATCCGAAAGAGTTTGACCCCCGCCACTTCCTCAAGCCTTCCATCAAGGAAATGCAAAAAGTCTGTGCTGAGCGCTACATTGCCTTCGGCTGTGCTGGCCATGGCACCAAAGTTCCGGTGGTTACCTTGGATGAGATGGCAGCCAAGTATGCTTCTGGAGCTTTGGCGGCTCAGGTGAAGAAGACCGTTGCGGTCTAGTCCCCACATCCTGCAAGAACTCTGGAATGCTTGCCGGGGCGCTTCCAGGGTTTTCCTTGGAGATCAGCTAGGTCACTGGACTCAGATTGGACAAATAAGGGGATCCAGCTGGGATCCCCTTTTGCTTTGGAGGAACTTGATGCGTTTTGGGGGTCAGGCAGCTTTTGCCGCAGAACGTTTTTCCGTCTCAATTTGATGGTTCAGCAACGCCAAGCTTAGGCAGTCCAACAGTTCCAGGTCAGCCTCAGAGTAGCGCCGCTGAAAGAGCAGCTCGTTGATGAGGTTCTCTTGACTTAGGCTGAGAAAACTGCTGCGGAACACCTGTTCCACGATTTCTTGGATGCTGGAGGGCGGAGCAACAAGGAGAGAGTCAAGATCTGTATTCATGGCTGGTTCTGTTTGAGAGATGGTTTTTGACAGAGGAGAGATTACTTTTGCCGAAGGATGAGGTAGCACTGCTCGATGCGCTGTAGGAAGAAGGGAGGAACTCCGGCCTGAGGCTCGTTCTCAGAAGAGACATCCTTCTGCCACTTGAGGGAAACTCCCAGCAGCGCTCCCAAAGAGAAGCTCTCGCTCAATAGGGCCGCTATGCGGTAAGTACGGTAGTCCAGCGTTGGATCCACACCGGCTTGCATCTGTGTTCCTCCGTATTTCTAACGCTCACGCGCCCATCATAGCTTGGAGATCAGGGAAAATACAGAGAAACACCGAAGACTTACCTAGGCAATTTGTACGTTTCTTCTACGCGATTTGGCGGATATCGGCGGGATCCCAGGGGTCTTTGGGGCGGGTTCAGGGTTGAGTCAGGGATCCCAGCCCAGCAGAGCACAGATGTCCGCAGCCAGGGTGGCGGCGTTGAAGGGTTTGCCGATGAGGCCATTGGCTCCAAGCTGAGCCAGAGAGGAGGGTGAAACTGGGAAATTGACATCCTCCCCGACCTGAAGGCCGGAGATTCCTACCACGCTGCGCATGGATGGCTCCTTGCGCAGTCGTCTCGGCGGGTTCCTGCTTCCGACCGCCCGTGCAGTTCGATCCAC
>NZ_JBSSDD010000023.1:0-12980 GCF_054060415.1 Thermostichus sp. OS-CIW-32
CAGCCGATAAACACGAATCTGTCGCGCTTGAGCCAGTCATCGACGATGTCGAACCATCCTCGCTCCTGACGCACGCGCCCTACCGCTATGGTCATAGGACGTCTCTCCAGAACAATGACGACGAATAAAGTGCAATACAGCAGCGCCCACAACAGTTCTGAGCAGCACTGTCCTTCCATCTTACGAAAAATCAATAAGTTGCAACATAACCTCAAGATGAGGCGCTGCATCAGCTCATCCGGCGCAGGGATCCCTTGTGTTTTAGGATGGGAAGGGTTTTGGCTGAGGGCAACTGAGCCGGGATCCGTTCGCGGCGGTGGAGCGGAGCCTACAACACCAGGGAGGGCATCGTGGTTCAAGCCAAGATTTTGTTCGCAGCGGCAGAGGCAGCACCTCTGGCCAAGGTGGGGGGCATGGCGGATGTGGTGGGATCCCTGCCTGTCGTTTTGCGCAAGCTGGGTCAGGATGTCCGCATCATCATGCCTCTGTATGGCTTTCTCTGGGACAAGTTCGGCCAGGAACCGGGGCAATACCCCCGCTCGAAAGATCCCATCTGGTCTAAACAGGTCATGGGTCAGGTGGCCGATATTTACGAAAGCGTTTTGCCCGGCACCGACGTCCCTCTCTATCTGGTCAGCCACTACTGCTTTGCTCCCCACCGCATCTACTACGGCGAGGACGAGTTCTGGCGCTTCACCTTTTTTGCCAACGCCGTAGCCGAATTTGCCTGGACTTACTACCCCTGGAAACCCAACATCATCCACTGCCACGATTGGCACACCGGCATGATCCCGGCCTGGATGCACCAAGCTCCCGATATTGGCACGGTGTTCACCATCCACAACCTGGCCTACCAAGGGCCCTGGCGCTGGCAACTGGAGCGCATGACCTGGCTGCCCTGGTATTTTTCTGCCCACAACACCATGGCTGCCGGGATCCTCTACGCCGACCAAGTGAACACCGTCTCGCCCACCTATGCGATGGAAATTCGCACCCCTCTGCATGGGGAAGGACTGCAGGACTTGTTGGCCTGGAAAGGGGAACGGTTGCGAGGAATTTTGAATGGGATCGACATCGATAGGTTTGATCCCCGCACTGACCCAGACCTAGAAGCCAATTTCAGCATCGATGATCTCAGCGGGCGGGCGACCAACAAAGCCACGCTACAGGCCAAGTTGGGCTTGACCGTTAACCCAGATACCTTTCTGATGGGCATGGTGGCCCGTTTGGTGGAGCAAAAAGGGATCGACTTGCTCATCCAAGCCCTGGATCGCTTCCTGGACTACAGCGACGCGCAATTTGTTTTGCTGGGAGGCAGCGGCGAAGCCTACTACGAAGGGCGGATCCGGGAGATGGCCGAGCGGCACCCGGGCAAAATGGCCTACCAAAAAGGCTACCAACCCAAGCTGGCCCAGTTGATCTACGGGGGGGCAGATGCGTTTTTGATGCCCAGCCGCTTTGAACCTTGTGGCATCAGCCAGATGATCGCCATGCGCTATGGGTGTGTGCCCATCGTCCGCCGCACGGGGGGGCTGGTGGATACCGTTAGCCACCACATCCCCAGCAAGGGGATCGGCACCGGCTACTGCTTTGACCGCTACGAAGCCCTGGACTTCTACACCTGTCTGGCGCGGGCTTGGGAAGCCTTCCAGCACAAAGAAACCTGGCAAGCGCTGCAGAAGCGGGGCATGGCCAGCGATTTCAGTTGGCACCGCTCAGCGCTGGAATACCTGCGCATGTATGAGCTGATTCTCAACCTACCGCTGCTGCCGGAAAAGCCTCCAGAGCCACCCAACTCGCCCAGCTCCTCTCCGCCCAAGCTCAAGAAGCCCATCTCCTCCCAGCCTCGCTCCAAAGGGATCCCTGAGCTGCAGCAAAGACCCGAGGAGTAGGGTAAAGTGGAACGGGTCAAGAGAGGTTTTGGGGGTTACCCGCACATGATCGGACGACGTCCCGCTGTTGCTTCCCAAGGCTGTCGCCAGGACGCCATCGCCCAGGGACTTAGCCTTCTGCGCCGTTCTTGGGCGCGGTTGGTTTTCGGCGTATTACTCGGCCTCATCTTGGGCGTGGGCTCCACCTTCTGGGCCACCGCTCAGCAGCTCCCTGCCGGACAGCAGCTTATTCCCAATCCGCAGCAGTTTCGCGCCCTAGAGCAACCCAGCAGCGCCCTCAGCGCGTTGCGAGCCGAACAACTGGCCGCCGAAGCCGATGCCGCCATCCAAGCGCAAAACTACGACCAGGCTGTCGAGCTGCTGCAACAGGTGTTCAACGCCTACAACCAGCGCTCCAACTACCACCAAGATCTCTCCCGCGCCTTCGCCGGGATCCAAAACCGCATCTCCGAAGAACAGCGGGAGCTGGCCCGTGTTGCCGCCCAAGCCCGGGATCAAGCTGCCTACGATTTGGCCGTGGTCTACCGCGCCGCAGGGCGACCGGAAGAGGCCGTGGGCTGGCTGATCCAGGTCATCAACAGCCAGAGCCCAACCCGCGAGCTGGGCACCCAAGCCTACCAGCAGCTCTTGGAAATCGGCTTTGTCAGCACCCCCTTTCCCAGTTAGAGCTGCTCTTCCAGATTGCGATAGAAAGCCAGCGCCGTTTGCCCATAGGTTCGTTGGTCAAAGCGCAGCAGGGATCCCACCTGTTCGGGTAGGTCATGGCCGCTGCGATGCTCGACGATCAAGGTTCCGCCTGGCTTGAGCAAGGGCGGGATCAGGGGCAGGAGCGGGGCGTACAGACCGGCCTCGTAGGGAGGAGCAAAGTACACGTAATCAAATGGCTCCAAGTTCAGGCCGCGGCTGAGCAGCTTGCGGGCATCTCCCTGAATGACCTGGAAAGATTGCCCCAGCTGCGCCACCTTGGCCCAGTTGGCTCGGATGATGCGGCAGGCAGGGGCGGCAATCTCGATCCCGGCCACAAAAGCGGCCCCCTGACACAGAGCTTCTGCTCCCACCGTACCGGCCCCACAGCACAGATCCAGCCAGCGACAGCCTTCTACCTGCCCTTGCAAGATGTTGAACAAGGCCTGCCTCACCCGGCCAGGTGTGGGTCGAGTGCCCAAGCCAGCGGGAGTTTGCAGCGCTCGTTTGCCGCTGATGCGCAGGCTCATGGGATCCCTTCAGGGGTTAGGTGCAGCCGGCAACTGGCCGGTCAACCCACTGCGTTGGGCAGCGCGATCCCGCTCCATCTGGATTTGCTCCACCAAAGGTTGGGGCAGTTGGGCGGAAGCTTGCAGGGCTTGATCGAAAAGGGGGACGGCCTCTCGGTCTTGCCCTTTGGAAACCAAAATTTGCGCCTTGAGGTAATAGAGCTCCGGGTTGTTGCAGGAAGCAGCAATGGCCCGATCCACCGCCTCCAATGCCTCGTCAAAGCGCTTCATATCCCGGTAGGCCAGAGCTTGGCCGCGGTAGGACAGATAGTCAGGCGCTGCCATCCGAAACTGATTCAGAGCCTTCTCCCGGTAGGTCAGCAGCAAATCCATGTAGCCGTTGAGCAGATTGAGCTCCGGATCGCTGCTGTCCACTGCCTGGGCGGCCCGGATGGAGGCAAACAATTGATTGAGGGTGGGCAGAGCCTTGGGCAAACCGATGACCACCCCATCTCGCACCACAATGTTGGCTGCCTCTAGCCCGTAGCCCACACCCTCGTAAAGGTTGCCACGCAGGGGATCAGTCTTTTTCAACTCGGCGGCCACCTGTCGGGTTTGAGTGGCCAACTGGGCAAATGCTTCCAGATCTCCTTCCTGATAGGCCAGCGCTGCCAACAGGGCATAGACCATCGGCTCTTCGGGAGAGGCTTTCTTGGCCATTGCCAGCTTTTCCCGGCTCTGGCTGTAGCGGCCTGCACAGAAGAACTCTTCAAAAGCTGCCGCCACCTCCGGCCTGATGGGGCGGGCATTGTCCCCGCTGCGGAAAGGATCCTGCGCCCAAACGGGCAGAGCGGATCCCCACACCCAACAAATCACCCCCAGCAGTTTGCCCAGCCTGCTCATTTTGCCGATACTCATCCCCAGTGCCTCAACTCCCACCCCCATCTAACCCTCTCTTCAGCGCAGCAGTTGGGCAATCGAAGCAATAGCGGCATCTTGAACCAACTCATTGGGCTCATAGGCCAGAAGATCGTGCAAGGGATCCAAGGCGCGCGGATCCCCAATTTGGCCGAGGGCACGGGCCGCCGCCTCCCGCACCACCGGCTCATCGTCCGCAAGCTTGGTCAGCAAAGCCGGCACCGCCTCCACCACCCGCATTTGCCCCAACCGGTAAATGGTTTGCAGTTGAGCCTCAAGAGGGGTTGCTGGGAGAGCAGAGCTGTACACAGAAATACCCGCAGAACCGTCGGAGGAGTAGCCGCCATAGGCCATCGAGATGGCCGAGAGAGCCTGCAACGCCTCTAGGGCACGAGATCGCTCTGCCCCGCTCATCTGGGGCAATTGAGCCACCAGATCATCAAAAGCTTGCTGCACAGGATCGACAGCCGCAACCTGTTGGGCAATGCGAGTTAATTGGCGATCCGCCTGCACCTGCTGCCAAGACTGGAACGCTGCCAGACCTGCCACTATCAAAGCCGCATCGGCCAGAATGGCCAGCAGCGCCATTCCTCCCCAAATCTTGCTGCGACGGCTGAGCCTTCGCATTTGCTTATCCACATAGACAAAGGCTTGGTGCTGCCGTTCCCAAAAGTCGGGGGCCACCTGCAGAGTTTGAGCGCTCAGATCGGGAGACAGAAGGTTTTCCTCGCGGGCTACCTCTAGGCTCTGTAGCCTTTGATTCAAGCGAGAAAATTGTTTCGTCCAGAGCCAAGTAAACATCAGGTCACGTCCTCTCTGCAAACCTGCCATCGAGAACCAAGTCTTGCTGACACAACATTGTGCAGGACATTGTGCGGGAACATTATGCGGGCTGTGCTGGCGTTCAGTGTCAGGCAAGGTTGGCCCACTTTCCCCTGGGATCCCAGAGGGGGAGCTTATGCGACAGGATAACAAAAGCGTCAGCTCCCCACCACCGGTCTTTACCCTAGAATCGCAGGATGCTTCTCAGTGTAGAGAGGCCGACGAAGGACGCAGAGAGGTTGACCGCGCTTGTGTGAGTGCTATGCACCGCTTCGCAACCGAGAGAACTCAAAGGCTACCGCGTCCAGCTTCCCGACACCCGGCTGACCGCTTGATCCATTCTGCCGCTGCCTGAGGAGATGCCATGACCACTGCCCTCACTCCCCGTAAAAGCTGTTGCTGAGTCGGTTCTGGCATCAAGCTCTCTCAATGTCTAGATAACTAGTGGATAACTAGTGCTATCTAGTGTTGTACGCCCCTATCCCTGACCGCCTCTCGTTCCCCCAGAAGCGATATGTGAATCTCTGTAGCTGCGGCCCGTTGGGCATCACCTCCAGGTAAGCGGAGAGGGTGGGATTCGAACCCACGGTGGCGTGAACCACGGCAGTTTTCAAGACTGCTTCCTTAAACCGCTCGGACACCTCTCCAAACTGCTGGGATCCCCAGACTTTATTCATTATTCATTTATGCTACGCAATGGGCTTCAGGCTGTGCAATCACCAGCCGACCACAACCTCCACAGACTTATCGGATCCCATTGGCAAAAGCCCCCCCTTCGACCGGGTAGGCAGCACCTATCTTGGCTTGAGCCAAGGCTGCCGGCCATCGAGGAGATACCAAACTTAACCAGAACTGGCCGGGATCCCCTTCTACACTGGCAGATAAGCCACCCCAGGAGGATATATGCCCACTCCACCCCCGCCCGGCATTACTCCCAAGCAGATGAATCTGCTGCGAGCCGTCACTGCGATGGCCTGGTCTGATGGTGCGCTAGAGGCTGCGGAAGTAGAACTCATCGCCCAGCAACTCTCTCAGCATTTTGCTTCGGATCCCGACCAGCGGGCCAGCTTGGCGCAAGAGATCCGCCAGTACCTAGTGCAGCAAGTCCCGTTGGAGGAGGTGCTGTCGAAAATCGGCGATGAGGCCGAGAAGCGTCTCATCCTCAAGTTGGGCTACCTGGTGATTGCCGCCAGCGCTCGCAGCCCGGAGGAGCCCGTGGTGAATCTGGAAGAGCTGGATGCTTTTCGGCAGTTGGTGGAAAAGCTGCAACTGTCACCGGCAGTGGTGCAACAGGTCTCTCAAGAGGCAGAGGCTGAGCTGGGGGATCCCAGCATTGCGCCGATTGAAGTCTTGGTGCAGGGGTTTACCCGCCACTGCCGCCGGAGACCTGAGTGAACGCCTGATGGTTGCGAATGGCCCGCTTGACCAAATTGAGGAAGGCAAAGGCCCGTTGGTCGGTGGGATCCAAGCGCATCACCGCTTGAAAGGCTGCTTCTGCCTGCTGTAGAACGGCCAGATCGATTTGTCCATCCTCATCGGCTTCCAGTTGGGCCTTTTGCAAGAGGAGGGCCCCTCGATTGTAATGGGCTGCCACATGGTTGGGATCTGCCGCCAAAACGGCTTCCAGCTCTGTCAGGGCCGGATCCAGATAGCCGCTCATGCCCAGTACCCAGGCCAGCTTGTAACGAGCTTCGGTATGGGTTGGATCGGCAGCAACCGCCTGGCGAAACGCTTGGATGGCAGCCTGGAAATCGCCCGCTTGTACCGCTGCGATGCCTTCTTGGTAGCTGTCGTGAGCCATGAGCAAGTTGGGGGTTGAATGGGAACCTGGCGTGAGGTTATTTGCAGCTTAACCCTTGCCAAACGTGTTGCCCCCAATTCCCATCCTAGATGCCGAGAACAGAGCTGTGCCCCTGCCGGTTCAGCGTCTTTTCCCCCTGGGTGATGCCATCTGCAGCAGGAGAAACTGCCGCGGCAAGAGATTGGAGATTGCGCAAAGCCTGACCCGCATAACCTGCGCCCCTTCCTAGGATGAACATAGCCATTGATTGGGTGTGAACCATGAATGCCAAACTGCTTTTTCTACCGCTGGCTTTGGGGCTGTCTGTGGCTCCGACCACCGCTGTTTTTCCGCAAACCCTGGGCATCTACCCTCCTTTACAGAGGCTGCAACTGGCCGATACCCGTCAGTTGGATGTTGGCACCCGCTCCATCATTGTCAACCCCGTTCCTTCCGACCTGCGGGTGAATCTGGAGCTGGATCGGCGCGGGTCTAACCCCATCTACCGGCCTGGCGAGCCGATTGCCATTACCCTGAGCACCAACCGCGATGCCTACGTTTACCTGTTCAGCATCCAAGCCGATGGCCGTACCCATCTGATTTTGCCCAACCGCTTTTCCGGTGGCAACGAGTTTCTGCGGGCCGGAGAAGTGCGCACCTTCCCACCGCCAGGGGCCAGCTATCGGTTGACCATCGCTCCACCCTTCGGCCAAGCCCAGGTGTTAGCGGTGGCATCCCCCCGTCCGCTGAACTTCCAGGAGATTGCCTCTTTTGAGCAGAGTGGCTCCTTTGCCGACGTGCGGGTGCGGGGATCCCAACTGGGCAATGCCATTGCCCGCGCCATCATCGTCGAGGGGATCCCTTCCGACCAGTGGGTGACGGCCACTCGGTTCTATCGGGTTGCCCCGCGCTAATCCAAGCTCTGAGACCTCAGGTGGATGGCCCGCACAGGATCCCCTTCATCGGGTATATGACCAGCCCCACCGTTCAAGCTGGGAAGGAAGTCAACCACCCCAAAGGCTGCCCAAAGATTGGGTTCATCTGCCACAATGAGAGCAGCCAAAGGTAGTCTCGGCTACGTTTCTCCTGTGCGGTTTTGGTCGGCCATTCTATGTCCCCTTCCTCCAAGCCCCTGAGCGAGCAGATTCGCAGCATTGACGACCATCTCTCCCGCCGACCCCTGGATCTGGATCCGGCGGGCTATTTCGTCATCTACTTGGATCGGGAGCAGAACCTCATTTGCGCCAAGTACTACAGCACCGTCATCAATGAGCGGGGGCTGGCCACCGATCCGGAAACAGGAGCTGTGATCCCGGCCAAGGGCCCCGTCAACCGATCCCCTGAACGGGTGTATGTTGGGCGCACGGCCAAAGAACTGTGTGTACAGATCTTTGAAAAGGAGCAGGAGAGAGTGGTCTCCCAGCTCAGCCATGCGGCCTACTTGGGCAGGGAGTTTCAAAAAGCCGAAGCTGCCCTGATCTCTGGCGAGGAGTACATCCAAGACTGATCCCTTCCCAGAAAGCTCACTTTCGCAAGACTACATCATCCCCTTAGGTGCAGAGCCAGCCGCCGGCTTGGGCTCAGGCTTTTCCACCACAATCGCTTCGGTTGTGAGGTACATTCCGGCTATGGAAGCCGCGTTTTGCAGCGCTGAGCGCACCACTTTGGCCGGATCGACGATCCCCTGGGCAAACATATCCACATAGGTTCCGCTCAGGGCATCGAAGCCAAAGGGCATCTCCTTCTCCAAAACCTTTTCCACCACCACTGACCCTTCCAAACCGGCATTGTGGGCAATCTGAAAGAGAGGGGCCTGCAAGGCTCGGTAAACAATTTCTGCCCCCACCTGTTCTTCGGCATTCAACTTGGCCTTGAAAGCCGGGATCCCTTTGGAGAGGTGCAATAGCGTCGCCCCGCCGCCAGGGACGATCCCTTCTTCCACCGCAGCTCGGGTGGCATTCAGGGCATCCTCAATGCGCAGCTTGCGATCTTTGAGTTCTGTTTCAGTGGCAGCCCCCACTTTGATCACCGCCACTCCCCCGGCTAACTTGGCGATGCGTTCTTGCAGTTTCTCGCGGTCGTACTCGGAATCGGTGGTTTCCAGTTGCTTGCGAATTTGAGCCACCCGCTTTTCCACCGCCGCTTTGGTGCTGCCATCGGTCACAATGGTGGTCTTGTCTTTGGTGACAGTGATCTTGCGGGCCACCCCCATCATGTCCAGGGTGACCTTATCCAGCTTGATGCCAACATCCTCAGAGATGAGCTGCCCGCCGGTGAGAATGGCGATATCTTCCAGCATGGCTTTGCGCCGATCCCCAAAAGCCGGAGCCTTGACCGCCACCGCATTGAGTACCCCCCGCAGGCGGTTCACCACCAATGTGGCCAGAGCCTCTCCCTCCACATCCTCCGCAATGACCAGAAGAGGCCGACCCTCGCGGGCCACCCGCTCTAGGATGGGCACCAGATCTTGCAGGCTGGAGATCTTGTTGCTGGTAATCAGCAGATAAGCATTCTCATACTCGGCCACCATCCGCTCCGAGTCTGTGACGAAATAGGGGGAAATGTAGCCGCGGTCAAACTGCATCCCCTCCACTACGTCCAACTCGGTTTCCAGCGACTTGGATTCTTCGACCGTGATCACCCCATCTCGCCCTACAGCATCCATGGCCTTGGCGATCATCTCTCCCACTTCGCTGTCATTGCCAGCAGAGATAGTGGCTACTTCGGCGATGGTTTTACGGCCTTCCACAGGCTTGGCATGAGCTGCAATTTGCTCCACCAAGTAGGCAGTGGTCTTTTCAATGCCGCGCCGCAGAGCCACAGGGTTGGCGCCCGCCGAGATGTTTTTGAGCCCTTCCCGCACCATGCTTTGGGCCAGGATGGTGGCTGTGGTGGTACCATCTCCGGCCACATCGTTGGTCTTAGAGGCCACTTCCCGCATCAACTGGGCGCCTGTGTTCTCCAAAGGATCGGCCAACTCAATTTCCTTGGCAATCGTGACCCCGTCGTTGACGATTTGGGGGGCACCAAACTTCTTCTCCAAGACCACGTTGCGTCCTTTGGGGCCAATCGTAACCTTGATTGCATCCGCCAGTTGGTTGATGCCCTGCTCCAATGCCTTGCGGGCCTCTTCTCTAAACAGAATCCGCTTTGCCATAGAATCCGCGATCCTCGTAAGTCTGACTGGGCTCCTACTTTGGGTACTGCCAGGCGGAGTGGGGTTCCCAGGAATCCTCCGGCTCGGCTAGCAGGGAGTTAGCACTCTAAACTCCCGAGTGCCAATCTAGCTCAAAGACGGGAGCCTGAGCAAGATGGGCAGATCCGGAGTCACGTTTTGGCTGACAGGGGGGAGAGGGCTAGGAGTTGCCGCCGATCAGGATGTCGGGAAACTGGGCCTGGGCTTCGCTGATGGGGCGGTTGCGCCCGCCGTTTTGCCAGTAGTTGATGAGTTCGGTGGCTCGGTTAAGCAGCTCGATGCGATCCACTTCGCTGATCCAAGTTTTGCTTTCCAGCTCAGCCTTAAGCTGCTCCCAAGCGTCATCCCGCGGCCAGAAAAAGTAGTGGGTGAGGGGGCTGCGGTTTTTGGCCACCACCTGATCGACGGCAATAGCCAAATCGTTTTCCAACCAGAGGGCTTTTAGGGCGAACTTCGGCAAGGCTCTCTTCTCCTTTGCACTGCTCAACGGACGATCCGATCCTAACCAGGCAGCCTTTCATTCTGACATATGTCCTGTCCATCGGCGGGCCGAGAGCCGGAAGATGGATACGGGCTCAGCCCTGTCTGGGGGCAAAGGGCCCTAGATCACAGAGGGCTGTTTCCCCTTTCAGTACCAAGTCCCGCAGGATGGCGGCGCTGATCGGGGCCAGCAACACTCCATTGCGATAATGGCCGGTGGCAATGAGCAGATTGGCGTAGCCAGGAGCCCAACCCAGGATGGGGGCGCGCTGTCCCACTGGTCGAGGCCGATGGCCGGCCCAATGATCCAACAAAGTTGCTTCGGCCAAAGCCGGGCAGAGTCGGATGGCGCGGGCCAGCAGATCTTGTAGCGCCAGCAGCGTCGGCTCGGGATGAGGGGCCTGAAATTCCACTGTTGCCCCCACCCACAGGGATCCATCCCCCAGGGGAACCAGATGCAGATCCGCGTCGGTGACCACGGGCCCCAGGGGGATCCCGGGGGCTTTGACCCGCAGGGCCTGACCTTTGACCGCTTGCAGCGGCACCTGCAGCCCCAGCTCTTTGGCCAGAGGAGAGCTGCCCAGACCTGCCGCCAGGATGACGTGCCCTGCCGAGAGGGTGAGAGCGGGCGTGTAAACCGTTTGCAGGCGAAAGGGGGGATCCGAGCTGCGCTGAATCTTCTGGACAGGCTGGTGGAAGAAAAAGCGGGATCCCTTGCGTTGGGCTGCTTCCCAGAGGGCCTGGGTTAGGAGCTTGGGTTGGACTTGTCGATCCTGGGGAGAGTAGATGGCCCCTGCCAGGTCGCTGCGCAGGCCGGGTTGCAGGGATCCCACTTCGGCAGGGCTGAGCAGATCTAGGCGGTAACCTGCTTGTCGGCGGGCCGCCAGGGTCTCTTGCCAAGCTTCCACTTCCTCCTCCCTGAGGAGTTTGAGAATGCCGCGCCGATTGACGGGCAAACTCCGGCCCAGGTCTTCCTCCAACCGCGCAATTAGGGGATCGAACAGCTCCAGGCTTTTTAGACGCAACTGCACCACCTCCCCGCTAGGCTGGCGGCTGCAGATCCCCATCAACACCCCCAGCGACGCGCCCGCGGCGCCTGAGGCCGGCTCCCCGGCATCCACTCCAATGACCGACAGCCCAGCTGTGGCCAATTCGTAGGCAATGGCACAGCCCACCACTCCACAGCCAATCACCAACGCATCACAGTTCAACAGCCCGACCCTCAACGGAGACGCTTTTCGTAGTGATACTCCACAGAGTTGCTGCGATCGTGCAATTCACGAATTTCCGGCAGACGCACATAGCCGAGCCGCTCATAAACCCGATGAGCCGTCGTGAAGCGAGTATCTGTCCACAGATGCAGAGAGTCCGCCTGCTGCTGCCGAGCCGCAAATTCGGCCTGTTCAATCAAACGCCGACCCAAACCCCGACCGCGCACTGCGGGCAGAGTGTAGAGTTTTTTCAGCTCCATGCGCCCAGGGATCCCATCGGGCACAAGGCCGACACAGCCGACCACTTGATCCTGATGCTGCGCCACCCAAAGGGATCCCCCCATCTCCGCGAAAGCTGTGGCAGGCTGAAGCAACTCCGGCACCTCTTCGATGTCCAATACACAGCCTGGATACTCCGCAAAGACCACTTGCAAAATGTGGAGCAGAGCTGCACTGTCCGAGTTTTCCGCAGGACGGATGTCGATCTGCATCGAGCAGCGAAGAAAAAGAAATCATCGTTAAGTAAAGCTTTCTCGATTGTACCTGGGCTTGCTCGAGGACTCTGTTTTCTCTGTTTCTCAGGGAGCAGAGGATCCCTGAGGTGAGCAGCTAAGATCGCTAGCATCCCCAACCCCATCTGCCCATGGATACTGAACTGCTGGTTCCCGACGTCGCCGACCTTGTGACGGAGGACGATACCCCGGTGGATAATTTCGCCTCCGAAAAGCAGCAGCGCCTCTTGACAGGGGCTCTCTACAGCGCTTTGCGCGGCAAAACCTTTTTAGCAGCGGCAAATGTAGGCATCTACACCGCCATCGGTCGGCCCCCGATTGTGCCGGATGTTTTTCTCAGCCTGGACGTCACGGTGCCGGAGCAATGGTGGGAGAAGCAAAACCGTTGCTACCTGCTCTGGCAATTTGACAAGCCGCCGGATGTGGTGATCGAGATCGTCTCCAACCGCGAAGGCGACGAGCTGGAAGGCAAGCTGAGCCGTTATGAGCAGATGCGAGTTAGCTACTACGCGGTCTTCGATCCCAATCATGAGCTGGGGCCAGAGGAGTTGCGCATTTTCGAACTGCGGGGCCGCCACTACGCGGAAATGACCGAGACCTGGCTAGAACAGGTGGGGCTGGGCCTGACGGTGTGGGAAGGCGTTTTTGAGGGGAAACAAGCTCGCTGGCTGCGCTGGTGTGATGCCCAAGGGCAGTTGCTGCTGACCGGCGATGAACGGGCTGAGTTGGAGCGGGAGCGGGCCGAGCAAGAACGCCAAAGGGCGGAGCGAGAACATCAACGGGCGGAGCGTCTGGCGGCAAGATTGCGGGCTTTGGGTGAGGATCCCGATTTGGAGAGCTGAAGCCCAGGGATCCCCTTCAGCACCCACCCTCCACTACACTCAGCTAGAAATCGCAGGAGCCCCGCACTGTACCCGTAGGGTCAGTGTCGGGAGGAATGCGGAAGTTATGATAGAACCATGACCCAAGTCCTGAC
>NZ_JBSSDD010000024.1:0-8019 GCF_054060415.1 Thermostichus sp. OS-CIW-32
TCTGGACAGTAACTGTGGAAACACGCCCAATGGCCTCTGCGTTCTGACCAATGGCTGCAAAGGCTTGCCCAATGGCCTCTGTGTTCTGGGCGGTGGCTGCAAAAAGACGCTCGATGGCCTCTGTGTTCTGGACAGTAACTGTGGAAACACGCCCAATGGCCTCTGCGTTCTGACCAATGGCTGCAAAGGCTTGCCCAATGGCCTCTGTGTTCTGGGCGGTGACTGCGAAAAGACGCTCGATGGCTTCTGTATTCCGGGCAGTGGCCTGGGCAGTGGCCAGCGTCTGCTGGGCCAAGACCTCCAAGATGGCCTCTACCCGCTCCAACCGCTCGGACATGGGGTTTCTCGGCAGCTTAGGATCCCATTCTATTAGCACCCCCGCCAGCTTGGTACTGCCGCGGCAAACCATTGTACGTAGCAGCGAGCCCAGGACTGGAAAAAAAGGGAGAGACCCAGGCCTCTCCCTTAGCTGAGCTAACACAAAGATAAGATCGCCTAAGGTTCGACTGGTGTAAGGGAAGAACCAAAGGTATTGCCACTACTATTAGCGTATTGGTTAATCAAGGTAGGGGGAGCACCAGTAGACTTGATACCTCTTGTATTAGGGTTGGTGATCTGGAACTGGTTGTTAGCAATTTGCTGCGGAGTTGCACCAAGACCAAGCCCAATTTCAACAACGGGCTGGAAGGGTACGTTGTAACCCGTGAAAACGTTCTTTGTCAAGATTATCGAGCCACTGGTGGCGGTACTGTTCACGGCGCGAGTGGCACCATTAGTATTGCCATTCAAGTCAACGGTGCTGTTCTGGACGACCAGGGCACCACCCCCATGATTGACAGCAATCACGTCGTTACCAAGATTGGCTATCTGCTTAAGGACGCTGTCTATGATGGTAACGCCGTTAGTACCGGCATTTACAACCTTTTGACTTGCTACAGCGGGATCGAAGTCAACTTTACTGTTAATAATCTGAGCAGCCGCAGCGGTAGCCTCGATGCATGTGCCACTAGTGCCAATTTTACAACTGAAAGTCACACCATCAAGCGTTT
The DNA here is from genome assembly GCF_054060415.1 of Thermostichus sp. OS-CIW-32. Lineage (NCBI taxonomy): Bacteria > Bacillati > Cyanobacteriota > Cyanophyceae > Thermostichales > Thermostichaceae > Thermostichus > Thermostichus sp. OS-CIW-32. Next base: position 1,050 of record NZ_JBSSDD010000024.1, read on the forward strand.
TAGCCAATTTGATAATGGCTGTTTGTGCTGCACTCGCATTCGCTACAACTGTGGAGTCCTTGAGGATTCCTTTAACAATAAGCTGGTCACCCTGACCGCCAGCAAAATCGTTACTAAGTGTGATGGTCGAATCTGTAACAGTAGCTCCAGCAGCTACCGTTACCTGCTCCACGTTACCACCAGTATCTTCAACGATCAGCTTGCTCGCCTTGCCTTCAATGGTTAACTGTTTGGTATTGAGGTTAATCTTGATGTCGTTCACCGTGACTGCTGAGCCGATGGTAAAGTTTGCTCCTAGTTGCACCTCTGCCAACCCACCGGCTGCGGCTGGCTCCGGTTGAATTGTGATTGTCCCGTTGTTGATAGCATTAACTTCAGTGACTGCATTGGACAGGGTCTCAGCATTAAGGCCAGAACCAGCACCAACAACTTTGAGGATAACCGGCAGGTTTGGCGTAGCCTGCTGCAAGGTCTTGGCAGCCGTGAAGGCTTTTTCAAAGCTGGTAGGCGTAAGGGGACTGGATCCATCTCCTGTTCCCTTCGGCAGCACAAAGATAGTCTTGGGAGCCACGAGTGGTCCTGCCGTAATGGTGGCCTTCACCGTCTTGCTGGCGATAGTAGTCGGGTAGTTGGTGGCCGTCGTGGTAGCAGCTCGCCCAATAGTGATGGTGGACTCACCAGCACCCACCCCTGTTACGGTTATCACCTGAGGCGCCGTGTTCCCCTCAGGGAAGGTCAGAGTTGGCAGGTTAACCGTCGCCACCGTTGGCGTGTTGGATACCACACTGACCACTAGGTTGCCATTGAGCGGGGGCTGCGTAGGGGCTACTGAGAAGGTTACCGTCGAGCCCACCTGGGTAGAAACCTCTGTTGGATTAACCACCAGTCCTGCCGCCACTGGGGGCTCCACCTTCACCGGCACGGTGACCGGCGGCACTCCCGCGTAGTTGGTGGCTTCATTGGCACCCGCAACTGTAACTACAATGCTGGCCGTGCCAGTAGCCACACCTGAAACAGTTACCTGCTGAGCACCGGTGCTGCCCACCGGGAAGGTCAAGGTAGAAGAGCCGGCAATGGAGGCGATGGTGGAATCCGTGCTCACCACGCTCAGCACCAGCTTGCCACCCGCTGGGGCTACATTGGGCTTGATGTCCAAGGTAGCCTTAGAAAGAGCCGGAAGGGTTAAGCTGCTGGGAGTAACTACAATAGAAGGAGTAGGCGTCGGAGTTGGAGTGGGGGTCGGGGTGGGCGTCGGGGTCGGTGTTGGTGGAGTCTTGAAGAAGGTATCCAACTGAGTTTGAGTAACGCTTACCCCCGGAATCTTCAGGGTGCCGGACACAAAGGTGTTGACCTTGGCCGCGTCTACACCCACAGTGGACACGGCAAACAAAATGGCGGCATCCTCGCAGTTGACAACTCCGTTGCCGTTGAAGTCGGAGATAGCGGGCTGCAGCGGGTCACCTAGCCCGGTGACATCGCCGGCCGTAATCGGCCCTGCTTTAAGCGTGTTGTTGACGAAGCTGACGATTTTGGCAGCGTCGCCGGTGTTGAGGCTGCAGGCGGCAAAGAGCACTGCCGCATCCTTGCTGCTAACCGAGGTTTTCACCCCGTCGTAGTAGAAGGAGAGGCCCTCGGCAACGGGAGCAGCGGTTTCGGGAACTTGAGCCGAGATGGTGGAAGGAACCTGCGTAACGGTAGGCGTGTCGGCAGAGCAGGCCGCTACCACCCCGGTTAGAGAAGAAGCCAGCGCCAAGGAGGCCAGCGTGGAACGCAAGCTGTGCTTGAGGTTGCGGTTAGACATCATCAATCTCCAAGAAGAAAGGCTCTACAACTGGTTGAAGCCTTGGCAAGCGCAGCTCAACTCACTACAGGGAAACCCACAAAGGCCTAGCTGCTAGTAGTATACCCATGCAGAAGCCAAAAAGTACAACAAGGAAACCAATCGAACGAAGAGATGCGCAAGCCAAGCGAGATGGAAAAAGCGACCTGCCGCCACCAAGCAACTTTTCAGTCAGCCCAATAGAAGCAGGCCGCTGTCGCAAAGCTAGCCAAAGGCTAGTTCACCGGAATGGCAAGCCCGAAGTTGAAGTAGGTGGTGCTGCCGGGGTTGGTGCTGTTGTCAAAGGCGCTAATGGTAGTACCGACAACCGTAATCGGCCCAGGTGAAGAAATGGCGGGAGTCACCCGAATCTGGCCAGCAAAGGGGATGGTAAATGGCCCTGGGAAGGTAGCCACATTTCCAGATACGGAGGTGGAAGTGGTGATGACCGGAGCACCGCCTGGCCCCGTCACCGTCACCGTCGCGCCAGCAGGCAGGCCTGGGATAGTGATCGTCACACCTGCAGGCGTAGGCGTAGGCGTGGGAGTAGGCGTTGCCGGTGGCGCGCCTCCAGGCTGGAACTGCAGACTGGCCCCTGGGCCGAAGCCCACTGCCGAGCAGAGGGCATCCGACACCACGCCAAAGACAGTAGAGGTGAAAGGAGCTGTATCCACGAAGTTCAGAAGGTTGCCCGGGGCTCCCGCCAAGCTTTCTTGGCGACCGCACACGGCAAAGCCAGGGATGGGCGTGGGCGTGATGGTGTTGTTGAAGAAAGCCTTGAGAATGGTGCCCTCCCCACCCAGGGCCCCCGCCGAGGTTGGCGTGAGGTCAACGCCGGGACGAGCGTAGACAGCCAGAGTGCCCTGCGGCGGCAGGTTGAAGGTGTTGCCCGTCACCGAAGCTGTGGCAAAAGGAGCCAGAGTTCCCGGTGCCTGAGTCTGCCGATCCACAATGGCCGCAATGAAGGTCGGGCTGCCGATGGAAGGCTCAAAGCGGTTCTCGCGAATGGTTACCGTGTTGGGCTCAGCCGACACCACATGTACGCCGGCAACTGTGAAGCCGCGCAGCAGGTTCTTGTAAACCTCCGCCTGCGAGAAGTCGCAGACTTGCACAGAGACGTAGGCATCTGACTGAGTGGGCCGCGTGAAGTCGTTGAAGGAGACTTTTACGTTGCGGGTGGTGAGGTTGGCTAGGTCACACTCGCCAATGGCTACTTGGTAAAATGCAGCCGGCCCAGCAGCGTCCGGATCTGTGGTGGAAATGCCAGCAATCCGGAATCCATTGCCCTCCGTTCCGCCCAGCGTGGCATCGGCGGCCAGGATCTTGACCGAACGCACCGTGCTCGTGCCGTCAATGGAGTTCAAGGTCAAGCCAGGCCTGTCGGCAGGCAGAAGAATCTCGCCCTCAGGCACAAAGTCTCCAGGACCAGCCGTTACCGTTGGGTTGGGACCGGCCACTTCGGCAATCGCGCGGGTGATGGAGAGGTAAACGTTGCTGGTGTTGCTGTTAAACACCAAGCGCGTGTTTCTAGCAACGATGTCACGGCGCTCCACGGCATTGAGGCCACTGCCTCGCTCGTCGCGAATGGCGTAGACGTTAGCCGTTCGGGTTATGGGAGTAATGTCGTTGCCGGCAAAGGTTACCAAGCTCAGCCCGGTCACTGCAGGCTCGATAAAGATGCCAGCCGAGCCCGCACCCACATTCTGCGGCCCCAATTTAATCAACTGAGTTTCCACGACATCGGGAGCTGCGTCGTAGCCCAAGAAGATGTTGTTGGTCTCCACCCGCAGGTTGATGCCTGCGTTGTCGCCGGCAATGCGAATACCCGCTGAGTTAGCTGCGCCAGCCACAAAGAGGTTGGAGCGGGTTACTGTCAGGTTCTTAGAGGTGACGCCAGCAGCAGCTGAGCCAAAGCCAATGGCTACCCCACGGGAAGCTGGAGTGGTTACTGTGGGGAAGAGAACGATGTCTACGCCGGTAACGGTAACTTCAGTGGCGTCCTCGGCATTGATACCGTACTCGATGGCCGCCAGGGAGCGGGTGTTGAGAATGCTGAAGTTCTCCAGGACAACGCCAGCGGCATTGCTGGTCACCTGTACCGGAGCGCCCGTTTCCGCACCAACCACAACCGCGTCGCCCACCAGACCCGTAGCGCTACGTACCGTCACGTTGCTGCGGTTAATCACAATGTTCTGGCGATAGAAACCCGGCTGCAGAACGATGGTCAAAGGCTGCGTCCGGTCAGAAGTGGCAATGATGCGACTGATATCGCTCTCAGGCGTAACAACCACCCTGCCTGCTGGGGCTGGAGTGGGAGTTGGGGTAGGAGCTGGAGTCGGAGTTGGAGCCGGCGGCGGAGGTGGAGGAGGTGGAGGAGGCACAGGCACCACAGAGCTGGTACTGTCTTCGCCACAGCCTGTCAAGATCACGGGCAGAAGCACCACGGCAGACGCCAAGGTTAGAGAACCAAGTGACTTCAACAGCCACTTATGCGTTTTTCCGTTCATTTTTCTCCTCTTAACCAAAAAAGTAGGGTTCGGCTGAACACTTCCCTTAACTTACCCGATTAACCAACCCGAAGCAACTGAGAAGGCTAAGGGCTTGATACTCGGATGGGAGACGCACACACGCCTGTGTCAGCGGTTGCTCTGGTTACTCCGTAAATCATACAGTCAGATCCGCCCAACTTGGCAAGTCTTGCCATTTTTTTTCCAGGTGCAACCCAGGAGCTACAGGGATCCCTGCCAAGTCCAAGTTGAACAGAGAGGATTGCGGAAGAATGACCGGTGGGATCTGCGGCAGTTCTGCCATCGGAGCCGAGGTTCACCCTTCATGCAGACGCTGCGGGCTAACAGCCCTCTTGAGCAGCCAGAACCCTTACCCGGCAAGCTTTCCCGGATCCACCTGCAAAAAACCGGAAGATTTGCCTATTTCCTCACAAAAGGGTGCTTGATCTGGGGCAGAAGGGTGGCAGGATGAGGAGTGGATGTTTTTTCTGGAGACCCAACCAGGATGGCTACCTATAAGGTCACTCTGATCAACGAGGAGCAAGGCTTAAACGTCACCATCGATGTGCCGGATGACGAGTACATTTTGGACGTGGCGGAAGAGCAAGGGATCGAGCTGCCCTATTCCTGCCGCGCCGGTGCCTGTTCGACCTGTGCCGGCAAGCTGGTGAGCGGCACAGTGGATCAAAGCGATCAGTCCTTCCTGGACGATGATCAGATCGAGCAGGGCTATGTGCTGACCTGTGTGGCTTACCCTACCTCCGACTGCACCATCATCACCCACCAAGAAGAAGCCCTTTACTGATCGAGCTTGAATTTCCGTCCTCACCCCCGGCCCCTCTTTATTAAAGAGAGAGGGGTTTTTGTTTTGGGTGGCCCAAGGGGGTGTTCGAGCGCTCCGCGCTGCTGAGGCCCTCACCCAGAGGGAGAGGAGAATTGGCAGTGGTAGGATTTCCTTATTCTGTAGTGCTTCAGCAACCATGACCCCTGAGCAAGAGCAGTGGCTGATTCAAGCCATCCAAGAGTTACAAGCCTCCCAAAGAGAATTGCAGGCTGCCCAGCAGGAGCTGCGCCTTGTCCAACAAAACCAGCAGCTCCTCATTCAAGAGCTGCGGGAGGGACAGGCAATGCTGGCGCAGTTCTTTCGCGAGTCACTGGATCGGTTTGACGAGCGCACCCGGGCTATTGAACGGCGCACGGAAGCTCTGGAACGGCGCACCGACCAAATGGCGGAGGAGATGAGAGAGATGCGGCAAGAGATTCGGGATCTGCGCCGCGATTTTCTGGAACGGCGTTAGCTTCCATCCAACCGTGGCCCAAGCGCTCACAGCCCCGCTCCCAGGGGAAGAGAGGGGTTGTGTGAGATACAGGGCTAGCATGGCAACAGAGAAACTTTTGGCCGAGACGGTGTATGGCTTGGGCAAGGGGATCCGTTTCTGCACCCTCAACAGCTCGCCTGAGGTTGGCCGAATACCTTGTTTATTCGGATGGCGGGGATACCCGCTATGAGCTGGTGGCGGGAGAGTTGGTTCCCATGGCCCTTCCAACCGGACGGCATGTGCAAATTCAAAAGTTTCTCAGCCGAGTTTTCGAGGCAGAGATTGCACGGCAGCAGTTGCCCTGGACAACGATACAGGGAGGCTTGGGGATCCAGTCGCCACGGGGCAGCCACCGGTGGGATTCGGTGCGGATTCCCGATGGGGTGGTGCTGCCTTTGGAGCAATGGCAGGAGATGGGATCCCGGGAGGCGTTGATCCGCCTAGAGGAGCCGCCGCTGCTGCTGGTGGTGGAGGTGGTGAGTGAGTCGAGCCGGGCAGCAGACTACCGGGCCAAGCGGGCAGAGTACTGCGTTTTGGGGATCGGCGAGTATTGGATTGTGGATCCCTTGGAGGAGAAGGTGAGCCTGCTGCTGCTCCATGAAGGCTGGTACGATGTGCTGGAGCTGAAGGGATCCGAGCGGCTGCCCTCGAAGGTTTTTGTGGGGCTGGAGTTACAGGCGGGGGAGATCTTGGCTGCGGATTCGGGTTATTCTGGTAAAGCTACGGGGAGTTAGCTCAGTTGGTAGAGCGCTGCGATCGCACCGCAGAGGTCAGGGATTCGAGTTCCCTACTCTCCATCGCCCTCACCCCTGGCCCCTCTCCCAGCAGGAGAGGGGTGGTAGGATTTCCTTATTCCGTAGTGCTTCAGTAACCATGACGCCCGAGCAAGAACAGTGGCTGATTCAAGCCATCCAAGAGTTGCAAGCCTCCCAAAGAGAGCTGCAAGCCTCCCAAAAAGAATTGCAAGCTGCCCAGCAGGAGCTGCGTCTTGTCCAGCAAAACCAGCAGGTTTTGATTCAAGAGCTGCGGGAGGGACAGGCGATGCTGGCGCAGTTCTTTCGCGAGTCAATGGATCGGTTTGACGAGCGTACTCGGGCCATCGAACGCCGCACAGAAGCACTGGAACGGCGCACCGACCAGATGGCGGAGGAGATGAGAGAGATGCGGCAAGAGATTCGGGATCTGCGCCGCGACTTTTTGGAACGGCGGTAGCTTGGGCTCAAGCGCTCTGCGTTGCTAGTGTAACCATCCCCGGATCCTTCTCCCAGGAGGAGATTTAGGGTGGTAGGATTTCCTTGTTCTGTAGCGCCTTGGTAACCATGACA
>NZ_JBSSDD010000025.1:0-7943 GCF_054060415.1 Thermostichus sp. OS-CIW-32
CGAGGGGATTCGGGCGTGGATGGCGCCGCAGGACCAGCCCCATGAGCGCTTTGAGTTCCCTGAAGAAGTCCTCCCCCGCGGCAATGCGCTCTAAACCCACTGAGCTCGCTCGACTTTAGCTGCGGTAGATCCCTAGAGATCTGCTCTGTGAGGATGAGCGCTTGCCCAAGGGATCCCCTGCCGCGGATCCCAGTGGACAGGGAGCCCAACGGCAGGCGCTCGCGTTAACTAAACTTTTTTTGGTGTCTCTTGTTCCTGACTATCATTGGAGGTTGGTCTCTGTGACCTCGACAACATTTGGTTCTGCAGTGGTGCAAGATCGCACCCAAGGCGGATTTGCCTGGTGGGCTGGGAATGCCCGCTTGATTAATCTCTCCGGTCGGCTTTTGGGCGCCCATGTGGCCCACGCTGGCCTGATCGTCTTCTGGGCGGGGGCGATGCTGCTGTTTGAGGTGGCTCACTTCACGCCGGATCGGCCTATGTATGAGCAGGGCCTGATCCTGATGCCCCACGTGGCCACTCTGGGCTGGGGGGTTGGCCCGGGGGGCGAGGTGATTGACACCTACCCCTACTTTGTCATCGGGGTGCTGCACCTGATCTCCAGCGCCGTGCTGGGGTTGGGGGGCATTTATCACGCCATTCGCGGCCCAGAAACTCTGGAGCAGTCTTTCCCCTTCTTCGGCTACGACTGGAAAGACAAGAACAAGATGACCACCATCCTGGGGATCCACCTGATCCTGTTGGGGTTGGGGGCTTTCCTATTGGTGGCCAAGGCCATGTGGTTTGGCGGTGTCTATGACACCTGGGCTCCAGGGGGTGGCGATGTGCGGGTAATTACCAACCCCACCTTGAACCCCGCTGTGATCTTCGGCTACCTGTTTAAATCTCCTTTTGGTGGGGAAGGCTGGATCATCAGCGTCGACAACATGGAGGATGTGATCGGCGGCCACATCTACATTGGCATCATCTGCATTGCCGGTGGGATCTGGCACATCCTCACCAAGCCCTTCGGTTGGGCCCGCCGCGCCTTCATCTGGTCTGGGGAGGCCTATCTCTCCTACAGCTTGGCGGCGGTTTCCCTGATGAGCTTCATTGCCACTTGCTACATTTGGTTCAACAACACCGTTTACCCGAGCGAGTTCTACGGCCCCACTGGCCCAGAAGCATCTCAGGCTCAGGCTCTCACCTTCATCGTGCGCGACCAGCGCCTGGGGGCGAACATTGGCCAAGCCCAAGGTCCCACCGGTCTGGGTAAATACCTGATGCGCTCCCCCACGGGCGAGATCATCTTCGGCGGCGAGACGATGCGCTTCTGGGATGTGCGGGCTCCCTGGAAAGAGCCGCTGCTGGGCCCCAATGGGTTGGATCTGGATAAGCTGAAAAACGACATTCAGCCCTGGCAAGCCCGCCGTGCAGTGGAGTACATGACCCATGCGCCGCTGGGATCCCTGAACTCGGTGGGGGGTGTGGCTACTGAAATCAACACGGTGAACTTCACCAGCCCGCGCACCTGGTTGGCTGCTCACAACTTCATCTTCGGCTTCCTGTTCTTTGTCGGCCACCTGTGGCATGCCGGTCGCGCTCGCGCTGCCGCTGCTGGCTTTGAGAAAGGGATCAACCGCGAGAACGAGCCGGTTTACCGGATGAAGCCGATCCGCTAACTTTGGGTTAGCACAACGGTCTCAATGGTTTGGCTTGGCCCTCATACCGGGGGCCTTTTTTTGGGCATCCCCCCCTCAAGGATTGGCAGAAAGAAAGTTTGGGGTGGAAACTGAAGAGCGCTGAGTCATCAGAGCAGATGCACAAGATCCCTGTTACCGTCATCACCGGATTTCTGGGATCCGGCAAGACCACGGTGATCCGTCACCTTTTGCTCAACAACCAGGGCCGCCGCATTGCCGTGTTGGTTAACGAGTTTGGCGAAGTGGGCATCGACGGCGAGTTGCTGCGGGATTGCCAACTGTGTGAGGGGGAGGGATCCATCCCCATTCTGGAGCTGGCCAACGGCTGTCTCTGCTGCACGGTGCAGGAGGAGTTCTTGCCCACCATGGAAGCTTTGTTGCAACGGCGGGCAGAGCTGGACTGCATCCTGATCGAGACTTCAGGATTGGCCTTGCCCAAGCCCCTGGTGCAGGCTTTCCGCTGGCCCACCATTCGTACAGGCGCCACGGTGGATGCGGTGATTACGGTGGTGGATGGTCAGGCTCTGGCCTCCGGGCAACTGGTGGGCGATCTGGCGGCCCTGGAGGCGCAGCGGCAGGCTGACGAAAGTTTGGACCATGAGACTCCGCTTGAGGAATTGTTTGAGGATCAGTTGAGTTGTGCCGATTTGGTGGTGCTCACCAAGGTGGATCAGATTACCCAAGAGGAGCAAGCTCGGGTGGAAAGCTGGCTGCGGCACCACTTGCGCCCTGAGGTTCAAATCCTCCCTTGTGAGCGGGGGCAGGTTCCCCCAGAAGTGCTCTTGGGCTTTAATGCAGCGGTGGAAGACCAGCTCGAGCGCCGCCCCAGCCACCACGATCACGGGGAGGAGCATGAGCACGAAGCTTTTGAGTCTTTCTACCTCAGCTTGGAGGGAGGTTATGAGCCGGGATCCCTGGTGGCTCAGCTACGCCAGTTGGCCCAAGAGGAATGTCTTTACCGGATAAAAGGGTTTGTGGCCGTTCCCCACAAGCCGATGCGCCTGGTGCTGCAGGGGGTGGGATCCCGATTTGAAACCTACTACGACCGCCCCTGGCGACCCCAGGAGCCGCGCTTGACCCGACTGGTGCTGATTGGGCAAAACCTCAACCGCGAGCGCATTGCCGCCCAGCTCCAGGCCTTGGCCATCAGAGAAACGGTGGCCCCCACCGGCTGATCCCTGTCGGAGGCGAGTGGGATCCCTTGGGTCCTCGGCTCTCATCCCCCCGTCCCAGAGGGAAAGGAAGTAGCGTCCAGTTCTACTGTTACTCAAAGGTGGTCTAGAGGTAGGTATCCAAAAGAGAGGCCACGGTGGGGAAGTGGCAGCGCAAACCCAGGGTTTCTGGGGAAATGGCCGGGTAAACAAAATGGCGCTGGCGCAGACAGAACTCATCCCAGGCTGAAAGCCGCACCCGAAATAGAAAGGCCAAGCCGCGAACGAGAGCCGGGGGCAGAGGCACTCGGAAATAGATCCGTTTTTTGAAATAAGCACACATCTGTTCCACACATTCATCCCAGGAGAGGGGGGGATTGCCCAACACCCAATCGCCGCCACCAGGCAGATGGGCCACCCAATAGGCCACCATCTCGGCCACATCGGCAGCGTGGATAAAGTGGAAGCTGGCATCCACCCGCAAAAAGCGGATCAGATCCAGCCAGCGGAGAACGTCCTTGAGGCCGGCAGTGATGTGGGAGTAGGGGTGGTGGGGGCTGCCCCCAAACAACAGGGTGGGATAAAGGGTGAGCAGGCGATCCGGCCAGAAGCCGCTTTCCTGCCGCCGCAGCAGCATCTCGTACTTGCTGCGGATGTAGTCGGTGCCGGCCCGTCCGGCAATGGCCAAAGGCTCCAGGTCCTGGTTCAAAAGGCTGGCCGTGGAAAAGTAGATCACCTGCTGACAGCGCTCCGGATCCAACAACTGAAAGAGCTCCAGAGTGTGGGTAACATTCACGGCCCAAGCCAGGGCGGGATCCCCCCAAGCCGCTGCCATGTGGATCAGCCCATCCATCTGGCGTAGCAGGGCAGCCTGTTCCCGGATGCGCAGGAGATCGCCGGGCACCCAAGTGATGGGGGCAGGGAGTCGTTCCAGGGGCAGCCGTAGGCGGCTGGTCTCGCGGATGAGAACGTACAGGTGGTAGGCAGGCTGCTCAGGAAAATCGGGATCCCTTTGCTGGGCCAGGCGCTCCAACACGTAGTGTCCCAGGCAGCCGCTAGCGCCGGTAAGAAACAGATTTCGCAAGAGGTCTTCCCAACGGGACTCGATGAAAAAAGCTTCTGACTAGTGTACCGCCTCAGCTTCCGTCTGCCGGAATTCCCCTGTAGGAGAGCCGCTCGACTGGGCAAACTTCAGCAGGGATCCCACACTGGAAATTTGCCCGCAAGGATGTCAGCATAGTTCGACAAGAATCCAACTCAAAGAGCGCACCACTTAAGGTATCCATCTGCATCTGTGGCTGTAACCTCCTCTCCGCCTTCCCGTTCCCGCGCTTTTGACCTTTGGCCTCCCCTGGCCTTAGTTTTGCAGCGGATCACCCAAGCCGTACCGGTGCTGCTGTTGATCACGCTGCTCAGTTTTTTGCTGTTGCAGCTGGCCCCCGGAGATTTTTTGGATCCCTTGCGGGCGGATCCCAGTGTCAGCCAGGAGTTTATTGCCCAAGAGGAAGCGCGGCTGGGGTTGGATAAGCCCTTGGTTTGGCAGTACTTGACCTGGCTGGGCAACCTGCTGCAAGGGGATTTCGGGGTGAGCTACACCTATCGCGTGCCGGTAGCACAGCTCATCCTCTCCCGCGCCGGCGCTACCTTGCTGTTGGCGGTGTCCTCTGTGGTGCTGACTTGGCTGGTCGCCATTCCCCTAGGGATCCTGGGGGCGCTGCGGCAGAACACCCCCCTGGATCGGGCGTTGCAGTTGCTCAGCTACCTGGGCCAGGCCATGCCCAGCTTCGTGCTGGCCATTTTGCTGCTAATTGTGGCCCAAAACGTGAGCTGGCTGCCGGTAGGGGGGATGACCAGTGTTTATTTTGCCGAGCTTAGTTTGGGGGAAAAGTTGCTGGATCTGGGCCGCCACCTGCTCCTGCCCACGCTGGCCCTGAGCATCACCAGCTTTGCCGGGCTGCAGCGGATTACGCGCGGCAATTTCTTGGATGTGCTGCGGCAGGAATACATCCAGGCGGCGCGGGCCCGTGGGATCCCGGAGTGGCGGGTGATCTGGTTGCACGCGCTGCGCAACGCCGTCAACCCCTTGATCACGATCTTGGGCTTTGAGTTTGCCAATCTGCTCAGCGGCTCTTTTATTGCCGAGTTTTTCTTCAATTGGCCGGGGCTGGGCAAGCTGCTCTTGGAGGCTGTTCAAAGTTTCGACATCAATGTGGTGATGGCGGGGCTTCTGCTGGGGGCCGTGATGCTCATTCTGGGCAATTTGTTGGCCGATTTGCTCCTGATGTGGGTGGATCCCCGGATCCGACCCGACTCACTGCTGTAGTTAACCATTGCTGCTATGGATCCCTCAAACAGGCGGCTCAATTGTGGAGACAATATCCCGAATCACCGCCTCAGCCTCTTGCCGTCGGTTGCCGGCCATCTCTCCCGACCCGGCCAGAGAAACCCGATGGGTCAGTACCGGCACGAACAGTGCTTGCAGATCTTCTGGTAGACAAAAGCTGCGCCCTTTCACCAGCGCCTGAGCCCGTGCTGCCCGCGCCAAGGCCAGGGCTCCACGGGTGGATACCCCCGCCCGCAGCAGCTTGGACACGCGAGTGGCCTGCACCACCTGCAGAAGATAGTCCGCCAGGGATCCATCCAAATACACCTGATCCACCGCCGACTGAATCTCCCGCAACTCCATCAGGGAGAGAACCGGCTGCAGAGCATCCACCGGCTCGGCCTGTTGCCGTTGCAAGAGTAAAGCTCGCTCTACCTCAGGGCTGGGGTAGCCAATCGACAGCCGTACCAAAAACCGATCCAACTGGCTTTCTGGGAGGGGATAGGTGCCGTGGTACTCCAAAGGATTTTGGGTGGCCAACACCATAAATGGGCTGGGCAGCGGGTAGGTGCGATCGTCCAGCGAAACCTGCTTTTCCGCCATTGCCTCCAGCAGGGCACTTTGGGTGCGGGGCGAGGTGCGATTGATTTCATCCGCCAAGACCACGTGGGCAAAAATGGGGCCGGGACGAAATTCAAAATCCCCTTTCTCTTTATTGAAAAGGGTGAGGCCAAGGATATCTGTCGGCAATAGGTCGCTGGTAAATTGAATCCGCTGAAACTTGGCTCCCAAACTGTGGGCGATGGCCCGCGCCAAAGTGGTCTTGCCTACACCGGGCACATCTTCAAGCAAAACATGACCTTCCGCAACCAAGGCCGTGACCACCGCCTGCACCACCTGCGATTTGCCCTGAAACACGGATTCGATATTGGCAATCAGCTTGCCAATCTGTTGGTGCAAGGTTTGTAATCGCTCCGCTGGGATCCGTGCTGAACCAGACCGGGTGCTGACACTCGCCATAAACCATTCCCAAAGGGGCCTATTCCACCTTACAGGCTGGATCCCATTGCCAGCTCAGGGCGGGATCCCGCTAAACCCCAGTGAAAAACCGGAGTATCATAGACCTAAGCCCTCCACAAGGATGGATATCTTGGAACTGTCTTGCAAAAGTGAATATGCTCTCCTGGCCCTTCTGGAATTGGCCCAGCACTACAGCGATGGCCAGGTGCTGCAGATTAAAGAAATTGCGGCTCATCAGTCCATACCCGACCGCTACTTGGAGCAATTGCTGGCCACCTTGCGCAGACAGGGGTTGGTGCGCAGCCAACGGGGATCCAAGGGAGGCTACTTCCTGGCCCGAGCACCCTGGCAGATCTCGCTGTGGGACGTTATTCAGGCCATCGAGGGGGAGGATCTCACCCGTTCCCGCGACTTACCCTCAGGGGATTTCACCCCGGAGCGGGCAGTGCTCCTGAAGGCCTGGCAAGAGGCTCAAGCTGCGGCGGTAGCCATTCTCCAGAAGACCACCCTACAAGACCTCTGCGACCGGCAGGCACAACAGCAACAGGCTCGGCTTATGTACTACATTTAAGCCAGAGGCTGGGATCCTTGGAAGGTTTTGGGTTATCCTGAAACACATTGCTTTTCGAATTGAGCCCTTTCCATGACCGTTCGCTCTTCTCGCTCTCAGGCTGCCGATACGTTTTCCGCGGAAGATTTTGCCCAGGCTTTAGACAAGCAAAACCTCAGCTTTCAACCGGGGCAGGTGGTGCAAGGCCGCATCTTCCAACATCAGAACGATGGCGCTCTGGTGGATATTGGCGGCAAATCCCCGGCCTTTTTGCCCCTCAAGGAAGCAGGGATCCGCCCAGGGGAAGATTTGAGTGCGCTCTTTCCTTTAAAGACAGAAGCCGAGTTTCTCATCCTGCGGGAAGATGCAGAAGGACAAATTGTGCTCTCGGCGCGGCGGCTGAGGCTGAAGCGGCTTTGGGAAGAGCTGGCCCAGAAGCAAGCCAACGGCCAGACGGTAACCGTTCCGGTGATCGCCACCAACAAAGGGGGGGTGGTGGTGGATGTGCAGGGGCTGCGCGGCTTCATTCCCCGCTCCCACCTCAGCCAACGGGAAAGTGTGGAGGAGTTGGTGGGGCAATCCTTGACAGCAAGCTTTATCGAGGTGAACCCAGAAGCCAACAAGCTGGTGCTCTCCCAAAGGGCGGCTGTAAAGTCCGAGAACCTGAGCCGCTACACCAGTGGCCAAGTGGTGGAAGGCAAAGTCAGCGGACTAAAACCCTTCGGTGTGTTTGTGGACTTGGAAGAAGGGGTAACCGGGCTGTTGCACATCAAGCAGGTCAGCCAAAGTTTTGTAGCCTCGCTACCGGATTTGTTCAAACCAGGCCAACGCATCAAAGCTGTTGTCATCGATGTGGATGAGGCCAAGGGACGGATGGCCCTCTCCCTGCGGGTGCTGGAAAAGCATCCGGGCGAGGTGCTGGAGCAGCTGGACAGGGTTATGGAGGAGGCCGAAGAGCGGGCCGGTAAACTCAAGGGGAGAATAACATCCGACGGCCAAGTCATCTGATCCCATCTCTGCCTCGAGTTCGGATGCAAAACCTGCAGAGGGAAAGCAAGACGCCTTACGGCAATCAGAGGAAAATCACGGTACTCTAGGTCGTGTTGATCTTATGTTAGGATGGAGAGAATAATTTATAGAGGAAAGAGGATGAAGTTGGTTTTTTTAGATGAAAACAAATGGCAGAAGATATTGGCTTTTTTACAGACAGAAGAGAG
>NZ_JBSSDD010000026.1:0-2602 GCF_054060415.1 Thermostichus sp. OS-CIW-32
AAAAATTTTGGGTTGGATATCTTGACGGGGTGGTGGGGGTGGGGATAGGGTAGTAAAGCGCCACAAGGCCACCCAGCCCCGGCGCCCCAGAACCTTGACAAGTAACTCGTTCAGTCAACCATCGCCAAGCAGCACAGCAGGCTCCCTGAGTCGGCTGGTGGCTGCATATTCAACCCTGTCAAGTTTCCATTTTTCCAGAGACAAGCTCTTGAATTGACACGGAGAGTTTGATCCTGGCTCAGGATGAACGCTGGCGGTATGCTTAACACATGCAAGTCGCACGGACACCTTCGGGTGTTAGTGGCGGACGGGTGAGTAACACGTAGGAATCTACCCTCAGGCGGGGGATAACAGCTGGAAACGGCTGCTAATACCCCATACAGGCGGAAGCTGAAAGGAGCAATCCACCTGAGGATGAGCCTGCGTCGGATTAGCTAGTTGGTGGGGTAATGGCCTACCAAGGCGACGATCCGTAGCGGGTCTGAGAGGATGGCCCGCCACACTGGGACTGAGACACGGCCCAGACTCCTACGGGAGGCAGCAGTGGGGAATTTTCCGCAATGGGCGCAAGCCTGACGGAGCAATACCGCGTGAGGGAGGAAGGCCCTTGGGTTGTAAACCTCTTTTCTGGGGGACGAAAGCTGACGGTACCCCAGGAATAAGCCTCGGCTAACTCCGTGCCAGCAGCCGCGGTAAGACGGAGGAGGCAAGCGTTATCCGGAATTATTGGGCGTAAAGGGTACGTAGGCGGCTGGTCAAGTCTGGGGTCAAAGGCCACAGCTCAACTGTGGGAAGGCCCTGGAAACTGACCGGCTAGAGTGAGGTAGGGGTTGCGGGAATTCCCGGTGTAGCGGTGAAATGCGTAGAGATCGGGAAGAACACCTGAGGCGGAAGCGCGCAACTGGGCCTCAACTGACGCTGAGGTACGAAAGCTAGGGGAGCGAATGGGATTAGATACCCCAGTAGTCCTAGCCGTAAACGATGGACACTAGACGTTGGCCGTATCGACCCGGTCAGTGTCGGAGCTAACGCGTTAAGTGTCCCGCCTGGGGAGTACGCACGCAAGTGTGAAACTCAAAGGAATTGACGGGGGCCCGCACAAGCGGTGGAGCATGTGGTTTAATTCGATGCAACGCGAAGAACCTTACCAGGGCTTGACATGCCGCGAACCCTGCGGAAACGTGGGGGTGCCTTCGGGAGCGCGGACACAGGTGGTGCATGGCTGTCGTCAGCTCGTGTCGTGAGATGTTGGGTTAAGTCCCGCAACGAGCGCAACCCTTGTTCCTAGTTGCCAGCATTGAGTTGGGCACTCTAGGGAGACTGCCGGTGACAAACCGGAGGAAGGTGAGGATGACGTCAAGTCAGCATGCCCCTTACGCCCTGGGCTACACACGTGCTACAATGGCGCGGACAAAGGGTCGCGAGCGCGCGAGCGTGAGCCAATCCCAAAAACCGCGTCTCAGTTCAGATCGCAGGCTGCAACTCGCCTGCGTGAAGGCGGAATCGCTAGTAATCGCAGATCAGCATGCTGCGGTGAATACGTTCCCGGGCCTTGTACACACCGCCCGTCACACCATGGGAGCTGGCCATGCCCGAAGTCGGAGCACCCGCCGAAGGCAGGGCTGGTGACTGGGGTGAAGTCGTAACAAGGTAGCCGTACCGGAAGGTGCGGCTGGATCACCTCCTTTTAGGGAGACCTACCTTGGGGCATCTGAGAGGAGTCAGGCCACCGAAGGTCATCCCAGGTCGGTCGGGGTTGAAGGGATGGTTGACTGGGGTTCTGGAGGGGAACCGAGGGGAGGGCTATTAGCTCAGGTGGTTAGAGCGCACCCCTGATAAGGGTGAGGTCCCTGGTTCGAGTCCAGGATGGCCCACTGTTTGTCCTGGAGAAGGGAGAGCTAGCAAGCTAGAGGCGAGCTGGCCAAGCTGAGGGCAAAGCCAGAGGGTGGGTGCAGTCTGGATTGGGGGTATAGCTCAGCTGGTAGAGCGCTGCCTTTGCACGGCAGAAGTCAGCGGTTCGAGTCCGCTTACCTCCACCACTTTGGTGAGGAGCGGGGAAGGGGTTCTCCAGTTGGATAGGTTGACGACCGGGCTAGGGGTTTGGGTCCGAGCACAAGCCTCCAGCCGGGTTGAGCCGGCCAGCACTTTGAAAACTGCATAGCAAGAGAGCAGCATGCTTCTGGGTTGAGCCCTCCGAGCCTTGGCTTGGGGGAAGCAGCAGCAACCTGGGGGCATGAGGCAGGTAGAACACCAATGTTACGTGAGGTGAAAAGGTCAAGTCAGTTAAGGGCGCACGGTGGATACCTAGGCACGCAGAGGCGAGGAAGGGCGTGTTACCGACGAAACGCTGCGGGGAGCTGGACAAAAGCGGTGATCCGCAGGTTCCCGAATGGGGCAACCCGGCAAGGCGCAAGCCTTGTCACCTTTGGCTGAATCCATAGGCCAAAGGGGCGAACGCGGCGAACTGAAACATCTTAGTAGCCGCAGGAAAAGAAAACAAAAGTGATTTCCTCAGTAGCGGCGAGCGAACGGGAAAGAGCCTAAACCGCTCAGCTACGGCTGGGCGGGGTTGTGGGACGGCCAAACGGCAGCCGGCGGGCTA
>NZ_JBSSDD010000028.1:0-1114 GCF_054060415.1 Thermostichus sp. OS-CIW-32
GTAAACTACCCGACCCTGACTGCTTCGCAGTACAGGGCGGGCTTTTGGTAGCCCTGCAGTTGGCAAGCCAACCACGAACCTCCAGGCTGGTTTACGGCAGCCCCCAAGAGCGCAATCACCTTCGCACCGTTAAAATCCGCATCCCCTTCCCAACCGCAGTGCCCGCATTTGAACTGCTTACCCTTGCGATAGGATTGAGCGGAGTTGGGATGAATATGCAGGCACTTGTGGCAGATCTGCGAGGTATAGGCCGCAGGGACAGCTACCACTTTGACACCCGCCCTCACAGCCTTGTATTCGATAAACCGCCGCAGCTGGTAGAACGCCCAGCTATTGCTACGCCGCCGCTCCTCACGACTGCGGGGCTGCCGGTTGGTACGCCCCCGGATGCCGCTCAAGTCCTCAATTGCAATGCAGGCAGAAAGAGATTGAGCTGCTTTAACGATGCGCTTAGCGATACTGTGGTTCACCCAAGCTTGAAAGCGTCTCTCTTTGCCAGACAGCCGTTGCAGCAGTTGACGGCATCGCCGCCTGCAACTGCGGGTGCCCTTACTGGCCTTGCGCTGAAGAGACGCTCTTAACCGACAGTAGTGATCTCGGACTTTGTTCAGCTGCTGTCCATTCCAGTTGTCTCCTTCGGAGGTATGTGCAATGTCTCGCCGTCCCAGGTCAACACCAATCACCTTGTCGGTGTTCTGTTGCTTGGGGGGCTCTGCCTCGACACAAATCTGGATGGAGTAGGAGCCGTCTTTGCGCTGGACTAGGGTGGCCGATTTGGGGTTAGAGCCAGCCAGCATTCCCCTCTGGTAGTTGCCAATGGCTAGCTCAAAGCGTTCTCTTCCATCAACCGTGGCAAGCGACACTGTCCAGTCTTTCTCGCGAAACGAGAAGATACGTGCATCGTAGGTAACGAACCTACGCTTGAACTCTTTAACTGGACGATTGCGCTGTCTCGCCACTTTGCGAGCGCCTGCCACCCGTCTGCAGACCTGCTGGGCCAGATTACTGGACAAGCCAAACCGAGCGCGAATCTGGTAATAGCAAAGGGATTGGAGTTTGACTGCGTTGACTACTTTTTCTGGTGTGTTTTGGTTGACCCAGTTCAACGCCTGCA
>NZ_JBSSDD010000029.1:0-1040 GCF_054060415.1 Thermostichus sp. OS-CIW-32
GGCTGGTTTGGGGTGCTGATGATTCCCACCCTCCTGACTGCCACCACCTGCTTTATCATCGCCTTCATTGGGGCTCCGCCGGTGGACATTGACGGCATCCGCGAGCCCGTTTCCGGTTCCTTGCTGTACGGGAACAACATCATTTCTGGGGCTGTAGTGCCCTCTTCGGCAGCCATTGGCCTGCACTTTTACCCGATTTGGGAAGCCGCCTCACTGGACGAGTGGCTGTACAACGGCGGTCCGTACCAGCTGATTGTGCTGCACTTTTTGATTGGGGTGTTCTGCTACATGGGACGCGAATGGGAGCTGAGCTACCGTTTGGGGATGCGGCCCTGGATTGCGGTGGCTTACTCTGCGCCCGTGGCAGCGGCCACAGCAGTGTTTTTGATTTACCCGATTGGGCAGGGGTCGTTCTCGGATGGGATGCCCCTGGGGATTTCGGGGACCTTCAACTTCATGCTGGTGTTCCAGGCAGAGCACAACATCCTGATGCACCCGTTCCACCAGCTGGGCGTGGCTGGCGTGTTTGGGGGTGCGCTGTTTAGTGCCATGCACGGGTCGCTGGTGACCTCGAGCCTGATTCGGGAGACCTCGGAAGAGGAGTCTCAGAACCTGGGGTACAAGTTTGGGCAAGAGGAAGAGACCTACAACATTGTGGCGGCGCACGGGTATTTTGGCCGGTTGATTTTCCAGTATGCGTCGTTCAACAACAGCCGGAGCCTGCACTTTTTCCTGGCGGCTTGGCCGGTGATTGGGATTTGGTTTACGGCGCTGGGGATCAGCATCATGGCGTTCAACCTGAACGGGTTCAACTTCAACCAGTCGATTGTGGACAGCAACGGTCGAGTGGTTGGGACGTGGGCTGATGTGTTGAACCGTGCCAACCTGGGGATGGAAGTGATGCACGAGCGGAATGCGCACAATTTCCCGCTGGATTTGGCGGCGGTGGAGGTAGCGCCTGCGGTGCGTGGCTGATGGCCTGACCTGACGCTTCAACAGCATTGGTGGATCCCCCAGCTTGGTCTGGGGGATTTTTTTGT
>NZ_JBSSDD010000030.1:0-1005 GCF_054060415.1 Thermostichus sp. OS-CIW-32
TGGCCAGTTTGCGGCAGCGCTTCCCGGAGGCGGAGCTGGAGGTGCTGGTGGAGCCGCGGGCAGCAGGGGCTTATGAGGTTTGCCCTTCGGTGAACCGGGTGCTGACTTTTCCGTTCAAAGAACAGCTGTCGTTGGGGGATCTCAGCGACCTGCTGGGGCGGATTCGCGAGCGGCAGTACGACGCAGTGCTGAGCCTGGGCCGAAGCTTGGGGGTCAAGCTGTTGTTGTGGCTGACCGGCATTCCCAAGCGGGTGGGCTATGCGCCGCCGGGGCCGGGGCGACCTTGGCTGACCGACCCGGTGCCCCTGAAGCCAGCCCAGTATGCTGCCCAGATGTACCACGACCTGGTGCAGGGGTTTGGCATTGCTGCGCCGGCGGGGTTGCCCCAGATTCGTCTGAAAAAAGCAGACCTGGAGTGGGCAGAGCAGGAACGCAAGCGCCTTTTGGGGGATGCCGCTCAAGATTATGTGCTGTTGCATCCGGGGGCCAGCCAGCTGTCGCAGGAGAAGGGAATTCAGAAGATCTATCCCTCTGCCAACTGGGTCAAGGTCATCAAGGGTTTTCGGGAGAAGCGGCCGGAGCTGCCGTTGGTGCTGGTGGTGGGGCCAGAGGATGAGCAGCTGGCGGAGGGCTTTCTGGCGCAACTGCCGGAGCTGCCGGTGAGCCGTCCTGTCCGGCTGGGGCAGCTGGCGGCCTTGATTGGTGGGGCAACGCTGCTGTTGTGCGCCGATAGCGCTCCCATGCATTTGGCGGTGGCTACCCAGACGCCGCTGGTGGCGTTGTTTGGGCCCACCGACCCGCTGCGGCTGCTGCCTTCAGAGGGGCCGTTTCGGGCGGTCAAGGGGGCCGATGGGAAGGTGGAGTCGATTGCCCCCGAGCAAATTCTGCAGGTGATCTTTCCGGCCTAGAGCCAAGGTTTTCGTGGCAGCAACCCAGTCCAGTTTCTCTGCAGGCGGACCGAGAAGCCTTCTAGCCTGGGAGATGTGTCCCTGTCTGCTTTTAGCC